>CAZZZE010000595.1:0-1502 GCA_964658365.1 uncultured Jatrophihabitantaceae bacterium | reverse complement strand
GCTGCTCGCCGACGACGTCGACCTCGGCGCGGTCATCGGCCACCTCGACGAGCACTCCGGGTCCTTGGCGCTCGTCGTCATCGACTCGGTGCAGACCATTGCCTCGGCCGACGTCGAGGGCCGCGCCGGCGGCGTCACCCAGACCATGGAGGTCGCGCAGGCCCTGAGTCGGGTGGCCAAGTCGCGCGGGCTGCCGATGCTGCTCGTCGGCCAGGTCACGAAGGACTCCACGGTCGCCGGTCCGCGGGCGCTGGAGCACATCGTCGACACCACGCTGAGCCTCGACGGCGACAAGCACACGTCCCTGCGCCTGCTGCGCACCGTCAAGAACCGCTTCGGCGCTCTCGAGGTCGCCGCCTTCGAGCAGCGCGATGACGGCATGCATGAGGTGCTCGATCCCAGCTCGCTGTTCCGCGAGCATCGCAGCACCCCGGTGCCCGGCACCTGCCCGACCGTCACCATGGAGGGCGCCCGGGCCATCGTGGCCGAGATGCAGGCCCTGGTCGGCACGGCCGTCGTGCCCAACGGGCGCCGCGCGGTATCGGGGCTCGACACCGGCCGTGCGGCCATGCTGATCGCCGTCACCGAACGCGCCGGCGGCGAGATGCTGTGGAACCGCGACGTCTACCTCGCCACCGCTGCCGGCATGCGGGTCTCCGACCCGGGCACCGACCTCGCCGTGTGCCTGGCGGTCATGTCCGCCCACGGCGCCTCGTCGACGCTGGAGCGGGTCGTCCCCCTCGACACCATCGCGATCGGCGAGGTGACCCTGTCCGGCGACGTCCGGCCCGTCCCGATGATGACCGAGCGGGCGGCCGAGGCGGTCCGGCTCGGCTATCAGCGGCTGCTCGTGCCGCTCGGCACGCGCGGCAAGCTCGGCCGTCACCTCGGCCCGGCACGGCTCGTCGAGGTCAGCACGCTGCGCGAGGCCATGCTCGCCCTCCAGGCGCCACCCGCGCCGAGCGCCGCCGCGCGGCGCGGGGCCACGCTGCGTCCGGTGCCCAGCGAATGACCCCGCGTTGCGCGCCGGAGCCGATCTTTCGATACCGCGCCCGGTAAGTACCTACACTGAGCGCCGTGGCCTCCACTGAACGCGACGAGACGGCGCTGCGCGGCGTCCTGGCCACCGTCGCCCCCGGCACCACGTTGCGCGACGGCCTCGAGCGCATCCTGCGCGGCAATACCGGCGCCCTGATCGTCATCGGCTGGGATCCGGTCGTCGAGGGACTGTGTACGGGCGGTTTCCCGCTGGACGTCGGGTTCTCGGCCACCCGGCTGCGCGAGCTCTGCAAGATGGACGGCGCGGTGGTGCTGTCCACCGACGGTCTGCGGATCATGTACTCGGCCACGCACCTGATGCCCGACCCCGCCATCCCCACCGAGGAGTCCGGCACCCGGCACCGCACCGCGCAGCGGGTGGCACGCCAGACCGCGTACCCGGTGATCTCGGTGTCGCAGTCGATGCGCATCATCAGCCTCTACGTCGGCGACCTGCGCTACGT
>CAZZZE010000594.1:0-1521 GCA_964658365.1 uncultured Jatrophihabitantaceae bacterium | reverse complement strand
CTCATCCAGAGGGGCAGAGGGACCGGCCCGACGAAGCCCCGGCAACCGCGCGCGACATCTTTGACGTTTGACGTCCGAGGCCGCCGCCGCAGGTGCCAACTCCGGCTCGCACGGAACACGTGCGAGGAAGATGAGGGGAAGGCCTCGTTATGACTTTGCTTGCTGATCGCCACACCGTCCCGTCGCCTGCCTCGGGGCTCGTCTGTCGCAGCTGCGGCGCGCAGTTCCCGCTCGGCGCGCAGCACGCGTGCCTCGAGTGTTGGGGCCCGCTCGAGATCGGCTACGACACCGCGGCGCTCGCCCGTGTCACCCACGACGAGATCGCGGCCGGCCCGCAGTCGATCTGGCGCTACGCCGGACTGCTGCCCGTCGGCCAGAACCCAGCCACCCGCGTCGATTCCAACACCGGCATGACGCCGTTGATCCGCGCCGACCGGCTGGCCGACGAGCTGGGCTTCACCGCGCCGGTGTACATCAAGGACGACTCCGCGAACCCGACGCACTCGTTCAAGGACCGCGTGGTGTCGGTGGCCATCACCGCGGCCCGCGAGCTGGGGTTCCGCCGTATCGCCTGCGCGTCCACCGGCAACCTGGCCAACTCGGTCGCTGCCCACGCGGCGCGCATCGGCATGCCGTCGATCGTGTTCGTGCCGTCGGACCTCGAGCCGGCCAAGATCACCCAGACCGCGATGTACGGCGGCACGCTCGTCGGCATCGAGGGCTCGTACGACGACGTCAACCGGCTGTGCTCCGAGCTCGGCGAGACCGACGAGTTCGAGGACACCGGCTTCGTCAACGTCAACGTCCGCCCGTACTACGCCGAGGGGTCCAAGACGCTCGGCTTCGAGGTCGCCGAGCAGCTCGGCTGGCGGCTGCCGGGCCAGTACGTCGCGCCGATGGCGTCCGGCTCGATGCTCACCAAGATCAACAAGGCGTTCAAGGAACTGGTGCAGGCCGGGCTCGTTCCGCCGTCGGCGTGGACGGTGTTCGGTGCGCAGTCGGCGGGGTGCTCGCCGATCGCCACCGCCTTCGACGCCGGTACGTCCGAGGTGATCCCGGTCCGCCCGACCGGCATCGCCAAGTCGCTCAACATCGGCAACCCGGCCGACGGGCCGTACGCGTTGGACGCCGTGCGGGCCTCGGGCGGGGCGATGGCCGCGGTGAACGACGACGAGATCCGCGACGGCATCCGGTTGCTGGCCCGCACCACCGGGGTGTTCGCGGAGACTGCGGGCGGGGTCACCGTCGCGGTGCTGAAGAAGTTGGTCGAGCAGGGCCGCATCGACACCTCCGTCGAGACCGTCGTCTACAACACCGGCGACGGGCTGAAGACCATCGACGCGGTGGCCGCGGCGCCGACCGCGTCGATCAAGCCGACGATCAAGGCGATGCGCGAGGCGGGCCTGCTGTAGCCCGCTTGTCGATCATCGCCGCGGTGCGGTCCGTCCCGGAAAACGGCACGAAAAGCGTGCTGTTCGGGATCTTGGCGAACCCTCGAGCCGGCGTGTAGCGTCCGGCGCG
>CAZZZE010000593.1:0-1530 GCA_964658365.1 uncultured Jatrophihabitantaceae bacterium | reverse complement strand
GGCCTGGAGCTGCACGACGGCCGCTCCCGCGAACGACGGCACCACGGTCCTCACCTGCACCAGCACCGCCACGGGCTTCGGGGTCACCACCAGCAGCATCACCGTGACCGCGACGACTCCGGCGACGACCCGGCATAACCTCCGCCCGATCGGGGTTGTGGGGTCATGGCCAAGCAGCAGCTCATCCCCGGACCCGACCACCCCATCACCGTGCAGCCGCACGACGGGCGAGTGACCGTGCGCCTCGGTGACACCGTCGTCGCCGACACCACCGCGGCGCTCGAACTGCACGAGTCGACGTATCCCGTCGCGTACTACCTGCCGGTCGCCGATGTCGAGCAGTCGCTGCTGCGCGAGAGCGACACCACGACGTACTGCCCGTTCAAGGGCGATGCGTCGTACTACTCGGTGGCGGTCGGCGACGAGGTCGTCGACGACGCGATCTGGTACTACCCGCAGCCCTACGACGCCGTCGCCGGCATCGCCGGGCACGTGGCGTTCTACCCGAGCAAGGTCGAGATCGCCGCCTGACCGGCGACGTCGAACAGCGCTCCGTCCGACCCCGGTCGACCGCTGATCATGACGCCGACCGGCATGCCGTCCTCGGGGGACGTCCCGGCAGGCACCGAGATCGCCGGCCAGCCGACGAGGTTCGCCACCACCGTCCAGCAGTCGGTGTAGGGCGCGCGCATCGGGTCGGTGAGCTCGGCCGCGCCGGCCAGCGAGTCCCACGTCGGGGCGGTGATCGGCATGGTCGGCGAGAGCAGCGCGGTGCAGCCGGCGACGGCGCTCGCGGCCTGCCGGACGAGGCGCGCGCGGACGTCCTCCGCGTCGGCGAGAGCCGGCGTATCCCGCAACGACCGGCCCAGCGCGATGCGCCGGACCACCTCCTCGCCGGCTCGGCCCGCGTGCAGATAGCGCTCGAGGTGCGGGACGCAGGCCACCGAGGTGAGCGTCAGGTATGCCCGCAGGCCGCTGGCGGCGTCGGGTATGGAGACCTCCACGACGTCGATGCCGCCGCGTACGAGCCGATCGATCGTGTCGGCCAGGCGCAGCCGCACGCCGTCGTGGTTCGGGGCGCCGGCGAGCTCCCGCACCACGCCGATGCGGGGTCGTCCGGTCCCGCCGCGCACCGGGCGCCCCGCGAGCACGGCCGTCACGAGAGCGGCGTCGTCGACGGTGCGGGTGAGCGGTCCGACGCGGTCGAACTCGGGGGCGAACGGCACCACCCCGCCGAGCGGCACCAGCCCGGGCGACGGCGCGGCGCCGACGATGCCGCACTGCGCAGCGGGCTCGCGGATCGAGCCGCCGGTGTCGGTGCCGATCGAGAACGCGGCGAGCCCGGCGGCGACCGCGGCTGCGGACCCGCCGCTGCTGCCGCCCGGGCTGCGCGCCGGGTCCCAGGGATTGGCGGTCGCGCCGAACGCCGACGTGCGGGTGGAGGCGCCCATGGCGAACTCGTCCATGTTGGCCCGGCCGAGCAGGATCGCTCCGGCCGCCCGCACCCTGGCCAGCGCGGGAGCGTCGTGC
>CAZZZE010000592.1:0-1531 GCA_964658365.1 uncultured Jatrophihabitantaceae bacterium | reverse complement strand
GTCGAACAGGCCGTTGGCGAAGCGCAGCACGTGCAGGTTCTGCGTCGCCTCCTTGCCCAGGAAGTGGTCGATGCGAAAGACCTGGTCCTCGTCGAGCACGCGGTGCACCTGGTCGTCGAGCTCGCGGAAGTTCTCAGGCGAGGTCCCGAACGGCTTCTCATAGACCACCCGGCTGTTGCGGGCGAGATCGTGCTCGCCCAACCCCTCCGTCGCACCGGCGAAGGCGACGGGCGGAACGGCCAGGTAGTGCACGAGCTGCGCGTCGGCGCCGACCTCGTCACGCGCCTCGGCAAGGACGTCGAGCAGGCTGCCCGGGTCGGCCTTCTCGAAGCCACCGCCGGCGAAGCGCAGCCGTGGCTCGAACGCCTTCCAGGTGTCGTCGCCGAGCTGCTCCCCCGCGGCGGTGAGCACGTCATGCACGTGCTGCTGGAAGTCGTAGTGCGAGACGTCGCCGCGGCCGTTGCCGACGAGCATCCACTTCTCGGGCAGCAGACCCTCCTTGGCGAGCGTGTAGAACGCCGGCAGCACCATCCGTTTCGCGAGGTCGCCGGTGGCACCGAAGAGGACGAACACAGTGGATCCGGGACGGACGGCAGCGGTCATGGCCTCGACGATACGGAGGTCCTCAGGCGAGCGAGGGCACGAGGTCGAAGGCGAGCACGAGCAGCGCTCCGAAGATCAGCATCGGGCCGAACGCGAGGGCGGACTTCAACCCCGCGCGACGCGTGAGGATCAGGACGATCGACACCACCGCGCCGAGCAGGAACCCGACGAAGATCCCGTAGTAGACGTACGCCCAGCCGAACCACCCGAGGTAGCCGCCGAGCACCCCGCCGAGGCGGACGTCGCCGAGACCGAACGAGCGTGGCGAGGCGAACGCGAGCAGAAACAGCACCGCGAACACGGCTGTCGCGCCCTCGGCGGCGCGCAGCAGGCGATGCCAGTCTCCGGCGGACAGCGCCGCGACGGTGAGCAGCACCGCGCCGCCGATGAGGGCGCTGTAGACGAGCCGGTTGGGCAGCCGGTGGACCCGGTAGTCGATGACGACCAGCGGCGCGCACGCCAGCGCCAGTAGGACCATCGCCGGCAGCAGGGCCCCGAGCCCGGCCGCGGCACCGGCCAGGGCGCCGAGCGGCGTCGCCACCACGGCGGTGATCGCGACCCGCCTGCGCGGGACGGGACGGCCGGTCCACCAGCGGGCCAGCTCGCGCTCGGGGACGCTCGCGGTGAGCCGGGCCAGGTAGGGCGAGGCCGCGGCGCAGCCAAGGGCTGCGATCAGGGCGGCCACCGGGACATGCGACCCGGTGGCGGCGGCGGACATGGTGCGTGAGCCTACGGAGCCCGGGGCTCGACGGGCGCCGGTAGCGTCGGAGCTGTGTACGACGCCCTCATTCTGGCCGGCGGGTCGGCGCGGCGTCTCGGTGGCGTCGACAAGCCGGGCCTGGACGTCGGCGGGCAGACGCTGCTCGAGCACGGCGTGGCCGCGGTGGCCGGCGCCGAGCGGGTCGTGGTCGTCGGCCCGCGCCGGGCG
>CAZZZE010000591.1:0-1552 GCA_964658365.1 uncultured Jatrophihabitantaceae bacterium | reverse complement strand
CCGTCGCCGTAGCCGGCGAGGTGGAAGAACGAGTCGCCGGTGAGGACGTTCTCGCCGTGCGCGACCAGCCAGTCGTAGAGCTCACGCTGCTGCGCGGCGGTGACGTGCAGGTCGTCCCACACGTCGGCCCCGCGCCCGGACGGGCGCAGCCGGGTGATGCGCAGCTGGGCGTCGAACCGGTCGGCGATCGCCTTGAAGTCGTCGAGCTGGCCGACGTTGTGCCGGGTCATGACCACCGAGATCTTGAAGCCCCGGAACCCCGCGTCGGACAGGTTCTGCATGGCCCGCAGGGCGGTGTCGAAGGACCCCGGCCCCCGCACCGGGTCGTTGACCTCGGCCGTCGCGCCGTCGAGCGAGATCTGCACGTCGACGTAGTCACTGCTCGCCAGGCGGCGGGCGACCTCCGGTGTGATCTTGACGCCGTTGGTGGAGAACTTGACGCCGACGTGGTGCTCGGTGGCGTAGTCGACGAGCTCCCAGAAGTCGCTGCGCACGGTGGGCTCGCCGCCGCCGATGTTGACGTAGAAGACCTGCATCCGCTCGAGGGTGTCGATGACGGCCTTGCACTCGTCGGTCGACAGCTCGCGCGGATCGCGCCGCCCCGAGCTGGACAGGCAGTGCACGCAGGACAGGTTGCACGCGTAGGTCAGTTCCCACGTCAGGCAGATGGGGGCGTCGAGGCCGAGCTGGAACTGCTCGACGAGCGGCAGCGGGGCGGTGGTCATGGCGACGTCCTCGTGATCATGTGTGAACCGGCCAGCGTCGTGAGCGCCGCGCGGTAGGAGGGCAGCTCGGCGGCGGTGACGCCGGCGCGCTCGCATGCCGTCCGGGCGCTGGGCGCGGCGGCCAGGGTCTCGAGGACGGCGAGCAGCTTCGGGTCCTTCAGGAACGACAGCCGCCGGGTGCCGAAGTGGTACAGCAGGGCCCCGAAGCGTTCAGGACGGACCGATACCTGCGCGTGGACCGCCCAGGCGCCGTCGAGGTCGAACGACGCATCGACCGTGTCGATCGCCACCGTCAGTAGACGCCGCACAGGCCGTCGATGGACACCTCTTCGACGAGGACGTCCTCGACGAGCGCGTCCTGCTCGACCTCCCAGGTGTCCGGCGCCTCGATGGTGGTTGCCTGCGCGGTGTCTGCGGCCATGAGGTACTCCCTGGAGTCGGTGGGACGGCGGGTTTCGTCACCGAGTGACGAATACCCGGTACGCTAGTGTCGCCCGCGTCGCACCACAAGGGACATCGAGTGATTCGTGCTGAGTTCGCGACCGTGCCCCGTCGCGGTCGCCCCCCTGGCACCAGCGCTCGCGCGCTCGAGCTGATCGCGCTCGACCTGTTCACCCGGCAGGGGTTCGACCAGACGACCATCGACCAGATCGCTGCGGCGGCCGGCGTCAGCAAGCGCACGTTCTTCCGCTACTTCGACACCAAGGCCGGGGTGCTGTGGAACGCCTTCGACGCCGAGGTCGACAACCTGCGGCGCACGCTCGCGGCCGCGTCTCCTGCGCGCCCGGTCCTGGACGCCGTGCGCGAGGCCGTCCTGCAGGTGAACC
>CAZZZE010000590.1:0-1561 GCA_964658365.1 uncultured Jatrophihabitantaceae bacterium | reverse complement strand
CGCGACGCCCTGCCCTTCCACCACGACGTCGAGATCGCGCGGGTGATGGCCGAGGCGCTGACCGCGCTCGAATTCCTGCCGCCGCTGCGGCTGCAGGTCAATAGCCGCCGCCTCATCGAGGGTTTCTACCGCGGGCTCAGCGCCACCGACGTCCCGGCCGTCATGCGGGCCATCGACAAGCTCGACAAGCTGCCCGCGTCGGCAGTGGCCGCGCAGCTCGTCGACTCCGGGCTCACTGTCGCCCAGGCCGCGCAGTGCCTCGCGCTGGCCGACATCCGCAGTAGCGACACCTCGTTCGTCGAGCGGGTACGTGCGCTCGGCGTCAGCCACGAGCTGCTCGACACCGGGCTGGCCGAGCTGGCCGCGGTGCTCGAGGGGTGCGCAGGAATGGACGGCCGGGTCACCGTCGAGGCCGACCTGCGCATCGCGCGCGGGCTGGACTACTACACCGGCACCGTCTTCGAGACCCGGATGGCCGGCTACGAGTCGCTCGGCTCGATCTGCTCGGGCGGGCGCTACGAGTCGCTCGCCAGCGACGGCAAGGTGACCTATCCGGGGGTCGGCATCTCGCTGGGTGTCACCAGGTTGCTGCTGCCGCTGTTCGCCGACGGCGTGCTCACCGCGTCGCGGGCTGTCCCGTCCGCGGTGCTGGTGGCGCTGCCCGACGAGGACGCGCGCCCCGCGTCCGACGCGATCGCCCAGGCGCTGCGCCGCCGCGGCATCGCGACCGAGGTCGCGGCCACGCCGCAGAAGTTCGGCAAGCAGATCCGCTACGCCGAGCGCCGCGGCATCCCGTTCGTCTGGTTCCCGGGCGAGCCCCAGCAGGTCAAGGACATCCGATCCGGCGACCAGCACGAGGCCGACCCCTCGTCCTGGACGCCCCCCGAAGCCGACCTGCGCCCGCAGGTCATCACGAAGGACTGATCATGCTCAGGACCCACGACGCCGGAACGCTCCGCGCGTCCGACGCAGGACAGACCGTCACGCTGGCCGGGTGGGTGGCCACCCGCCGCGACCACGGCGGCGTCACCTTCCTCGACCTGCGCGACCGCTCCGGCTCGGGCCAGGTCGTGCTCCGCGACATCGCCGGCGCCCACGCGCTGCGCAACGAGTGGGTGATCCAGGTGGTGGGCGAGGTACGGCTGCGCGAGCCGCACAACGTCAACCCGAACATCCCCACCGGCGAGATCGAGGTCGTGGCTGCATCGCTGGAGGTCCTCAACGAGGCTGCGCCGCTGCCCTTCCAGCTCGACGACCATGCCGGGGTCGGCGAGGAGGCCCGGCTGAAGTACCGCTACCTCGACCTGCGGCGGTCCGGTCCGGCCGCGGCCATGAAGCTGCGCAGCGACGTCAACCACGCCGCGCGGGCCGTGCTGCACGACCAGGGCTTCCTCGAGATCGAGACGCCGACGCTGACCCGCTCGACCCCCGAGGGCGCGCGCGACTTCCTCGTGCCGGCACGGTTGCGACCCGGCAGCTGGTACGCCCTGCCGCAGTCGCCGCAGCTGTTCAAACAGCTGCTGATGGTGGCCGGCATGGAGAAGTACTTTCAGATCGCACG
>CAZZZE010000589.1:0-1573 GCA_964658365.1 uncultured Jatrophihabitantaceae bacterium | reverse complement strand
GCCGCGTAGGTCATGTCCTTGTCCTTGCACTCCTCGATGGACGCCTTGACGTCCTCGAAGCGCGGGTTGGAGAAGGACAGGCTCATGGAGCCGGAGAAGTCCTCGATCGGGGAGAGCTCGGTGAGGATCTCCTCGAGCCCGGACTGGGCGCCGGGCACGGTGTTGCGGGCCTGCCACAACTCATTGCCGACCAGCCAGTCGAAGGACTCGGTCTGCAGGGCGAGCAGATTCGGGACCTCGAGGGGCTCCCTGATCTTCGCGAAGGAGGTGCGGGGCGGTGCTCCCGGAATACCTGACCTGGTGATGGTGGAACGAGATTTGCCGGAGCGCGAGACTGCCAAGATGCGTCCTTCCAAGGACTGAGTGCTACCAGGGCCGTACGCGCTGGCCTTTCGTCGCCGTGATGCCGGCCTGGTGTCCAGAGCCGAGCCAGGCGAGCGCACCACACAGGGCCGCTGCCGGGGCAGCGGACCAGATGAGCGGAAAAGGGCAGCGCAAAGGACAACGATAGCTGTTGAGGGCGCACCAAGCAAACAACGCCAAACCAGCGTGCACCTCGGCGGCCACCCCCGCACCGGACGACCGAGCAACGGCCGGGTGCGTGCGGACGGGCTGCCATTCCGCGTGCAAGCAAAGAGTGCCCCGCACGGTGCGGGTCGTCAAGCGTCGACGCGGCAGGCTGTGGATCGTGTCGCCGGAATCCGCGCGGTCAGGAGCTCGGGTTCGTGATCAGGTCGATCTTGGAAACCAGGTAGGTCGACTTCACCTTGTCCATCCGGACGACCGCCGCGAAGGGATCGACCCGGGGCGTGGCACCGGACTGGTTGATGGTCAGCTGGCCGTACACGATCGTCGTCCACTGGTGCGCGTCGGAGCTGACCGACTCGACGCCGGCGGCGTTGATCTGCACGGTCTGGGTCGCCTTCAGCTTGACCGCCGTGGGCTTGACGATCTTCTCCAGCGCCGACTTGTACTGCGCCGTCCACTGGCCGGTCGTGCAGGCGAGCCCGCGCTTCTCGTCCGCGGCCAGCGTCTTGTAGTTGTAGGTGTTCGTCAGCGACGTGCACCTCTTGGCCGCAGCCAGGACCTCGTCGCGCGTGCCGGCGGTCGAGGGCTTGGCATACCAGACCCCGTGGGCCGACACGGCGATGATGACGATCATCGCCAGGGCACAGACACTCAGCACAATCGCCGGCACCCAGCGCAGCCACGGCGGCACCTCGGTGACCACAGCTGAGCCCGGCGATGCCGCGGCGGACTCCGCCTTGAGTTCGCGGGCCGAGCTCGTCCGGGGATGCCGCTTGAGCAGGGACAGGCCCGGTCCGCCGGACTCGCCGTCACCGGCGGAGTGGGCGGCCGAGGCTCCAACGGAGGGTGCGGGGGCCGTGTCCTTCGCGCGCTTCCAGCGCCCGAGCCCGCCGCTCGGGACTACGGGGTCGGCGGCCGGCTCGACCGGCGCCGGCGGGACCGGTCGCGTCGCGGTTGCCCCGCCGATGCGTCGGGCCCGGCTGGCGGCCGAGGCGGCGGGGGTCGGCTTGCGCGCCGGCGGGACCGGCCGCGACGCCGGGCCGGC
>CAZZZE010000588.1:0-1582 GCA_964658365.1 uncultured Jatrophihabitantaceae bacterium | reverse complement strand
ACCTACCACCGCGACTACGCGGCGCAGTGGGTCGTCCGGCTCGGCGACGGTACCGAGCTGAGCCACCAGCGGATGCAGGCCGCGCTCGACCGCGTCTGGCCGCTCGTCGGCGAGCTCGACGTGAATGCCGAGTTCGACGCGGTCCTGGACACCGTGCTGGCCACCGGCGGCCTCGAGCGCCCGACCGCGGCCCCGCTCGCCGGCGTCGGCGGCCGCACGGGACGCGACGGCGTGCACACCGAGGCCATGGGTTACGTGCTCGCCGAGCTGCAGAGCATCGCCCGCTCCTACCCGGACGCCCAGTGGTGAGGGAGACCGTGGTGAGCGAGGCCATGGCGGGCGCCGTCGGCAACGCTTACGCCGTCGCCGCCCGGGTACCGGACCCGGAACTGCCCCAGCTGACGCTGGCCGACCTCGGCATCCTGCGCTCGGTCGAGGAATCCGACGGCCGGGTCGTCGCCACGATCACGCCCACCTACAGCGGCTGCCCGGCGATGCGCGAGATCGGCCTCGACGTTCGCCACCGCCTCGAGCAGGCCGGCTACCGCGACGTCGAGGTGCGCACCCAGCTGGCCCCGGCCTGGACGAGCGACTGGATCACCGATGAGGGCCGCCGCAAGCTCCAGGCCGCCGGCATCGCCGGGCCGTCGGCTGCGCCGCGACGCAGCGGTCCGGTGCCGCTGACCCTCGGCAGCCCGGCACCGGTGCGTTGCCCGCGCTGCGGCGCCGCCGACACCCGGCAGACCGCCGCGTTCAGCGGCACGGCGTGCAAGGCGTTGCACCGGTGCGCGGCGTGCGACGAGCCGTTCGAGGCGGTGAAGAGCCTATGAAGGCCGCCTTCCACCCGCTCACCGTGGCCCGCGTCGACCGGCTCACCGACGACTCCGCCGCCGTCACCTTCGCCGTCCCCGACGGCCTGCGCGACGTGTTCACCTTCGCGCCCGGGCAGTCCGTGACCATCCGCCGCGGCGACGAGCGGCGCTCGTACTCGATCTGCGCACCGGCCGGGCGGCCCCCGCGCATCGGCGTGCGCGAGGTCGCCGGCGGGTCGATGTCGGGCTGGCTGGTGCACCAGTTGCGGGCCGGCGACACCCTCGACGTCCAGGCCCCGAGCGGGTCGTTCACGCCCGACCTCAGCCGGTCCGGCCGCCACGTGTTGATCGGCGCCGGGTCGGGTATCACCCCGTTGCTGTCCATCGCCGCGTCGGTGCTCGAGGCCAACGACACCAGCACGGCGACCCTGCTCTACGGCAACCGGCGCAGCGGCTCGGTGATGTTCGCCGACGAGGTCGCCGACCTCAAGGACGCGCACCCCGCCCGGATGAGCATCGTGCACGTGCTCTCGCGCGAGCCGCAGGAGGTGGAGCTGCACCACGGCCGGCTCGACCGCGCGCGCCTGGCCGCGTTGTTGCCGGTCACCGTCGAGGTCGAGGGCGTCGACCACTGGTGGCTGTGCGGCCCGTTCGGCATGGTCACCGGCGCCGTCGACCTGCTCGGCGAGCTCGGCGTGGAACGCGGCCGCATCCACCGCGAGCTGTTCTACGTCGGCGAAGAGCCGCCCGTGCCGGCCACCCACGTCGAG
>CAZZZE010000587.1:0-1594 GCA_964658365.1 uncultured Jatrophihabitantaceae bacterium | reverse complement strand
CCTGCGGGGCGCCGCCGTCGACAACGAGCAGGTTGGGCGCGTACGCGAACTTGCGGGGGCGCCCGGTCGTCGGGTCGATGCCGGGCGCCACCCCACGGTCGACGGCCTCGCCCACGATGGCCTCGGACAGGTCGTCGACCGGTCCGTCCTGCACCTGCTCGTCGAGGTAGCGGGCGAAGCGGCGGCGCACGACCTCGGCGATCCACTGGACGTCGCCGGTGCCCTCGCTCGTGTCGCGCAACGCGAAGCGGCGGTACTCGCTCTTGCGCGCCAGCCCGTCCTCGAACACCACCATCGAGGCGACGACGTTCGTGCTCTGCACGTGGCTGATGTCGAAGCACTCGATGCGCAGCGGGGACGTCGGCAGCTCGAGGCTCTCCTGCAGCTCGCTCAGCGCGCGGGAGCGGGCGGTGAGGTCGGACGCCCGCTTCAGCTTGTGCTGGTTCAGCGACTGCATGGCGTTGCGTCGGACGGTCTCGGCCAGCGCCCGCTTGTCGCCGCGCTGCGGCACCCGCAGCGACACCCGCGACCCGCGTCGCTCGCTGAGCCACTCGCCCAACGCGCCGTTGTCGTCGGGCAGCTCGGGAACGAGGACCTCGCGGGGAATCTCCGAGCCGTCCTCTTCGAAGATTCCGTAGAACTGCGTGACGAACTGCTCGACCAGATCCCCCGTCGTCGTCTCGTCGAGCTTGTCGACGACCCAACCCCGCTGGCCGCGGATGCGCCCGCCACGGACGTGGAACACCTGCACCGCCGCCTCGAGCTCGTCCTCGGCGAAGGCCACGACGTCGGCGTCGGTGCCGTCGCCGAACACGACGGCCTGCTTCTCGAGCGCCCGCTGCAGCGCGCCGAGGTCGTCGCGCAGTCGGGCCGCCCGCTCGAACTCGAGGCCCTCGCTGGCGCGCTGCATCTCCTTCTCGATGCGCCGCATCATGGTGTCGGTGCGCCCGGCCATGAAGTCGCAGAAGTCCTCGACGATGTCGCGGTGCTGCTCCGCCGAGACCCGGCCGACGCACGGCGCGCTGCACTTGCCGATGTAACCGAGCAGGCAGGGTCGGCCGACCTGACCGGCGCGCTTGAACACCCCGGCCGAGCAGGTGCGCGCCGGGAAGACCCGCAGCAGCAGGTCGAGCGTCTCGCGGATGGCCCAGGCGTGCGAGTACGGGCCGAAGTAGCGCACGCCTTTGCGCTTGGGCCCGCGCATCACCTGCAGGCGCGGGTAGTCCTCGTAGAGCGTCACGGCCAGCGACGGGTAGCTCTTGTCGTCGCGGTAACGGACGTTGAAGCGTGGGTCGAACTCCTTGATCCAGGTGTACTCGAGCTGCAGCGCCTCGACCTCGGTGCGCACGACGGTCCACTCGACGCTCGCCGCGGTCGTGACCATCTGCCGGGTGCGCTGGTGCAGGCCGGCGACGTCGGCGAAGTAGGAGTTCAGCCGCTGGCGCAGGCTCTTCGCCTTGCCGACGTAGATCACCCGGCCGCGCTCGTCGCGGAACTTGTAGACCCCCGGTTCCAGCGGGATCGTCCCCGGCGCGGGGCGATACGTGGTCGGGTCGGGCACGCCCTCGAGATTAGTCGCCGGCTCGGACGGGAT
>CAZZZE010000586.1:0-1595 GCA_964658365.1 uncultured Jatrophihabitantaceae bacterium | reverse complement strand
CCAGCGCTCGCACGGCGGCCGCGGAGTCGCCGCCGCCGACCACCGACAGTCCAGGGGTGGCGGCCACGGCCTCGGCCACGCCCCGCGTCCCGGCCGCGAACGGGGCCAGTTCGAACACGCCCATCGGCCCGTTCCAGAACACGGTCTGTGCGCCGTCGAGCGCGGCCGCGAACGCCGCGACCGACTCCGGGCCGATGTCGAGGCCCTTGGCGGCGTCGGGGATCGCGTCGATGGCCACCACCTGGGTCTCGGCGTCGTCGGCGATGTCGTCGGCGACCACGACGTCGACGGGCAGCACGATCTTGTCCCCGGCACTCGCGAGCAGCGCGCGGCAGGTGTCGACCTGGTCGCGCTCGAGCAGCGATCCCCCGACGCCGTGGCCCTGCGCGGCCAGGAAGGTGAAGCACATGCCGCCGCCGACCAGCAGCCGGTCGACCTTGGGCAGCAGCGACTCGATGACGGCCAGCTTGTCGCTGACCTTGGAACCGCCGAGCACGACGACGTAGGGCCGGGCCGGCTCGCCGGTGAGCGTGCCGAGGACCTGCAGCTCGTCGCGGACGAGGTCGCCGCAGTAGTGCGGCAGGAGCGTGGCGACGTCGTACACCGACGCGTGCTTGCGATGGACCGCACCGAAGGCGTCCTCGACGAACGCGCCGCCGCCGTCCTCGCCACCGGTCAGCGCGGCCAACTGCTCGGCGAACCCGACCCGCTCGGCGTCGTCCTTGGCTGTCTCACCGGCGTTGAACCGGACGTTCTCGAGCAGCAGCAGCTGGCTGTCCTCGAGGCCGTCGGCCAGCAGCCGCGCGCTCTCGCCGACCGTGTCGAGCGCGAACTCGACGGGGCGACCCAGCAGCTCGGCGAGCCGGTCGGCGACCGGCGCCAGCGAGTACTGCGGGTCGGGTGCACCCTTCGGGCGACCGAGGTGCGCGGTGACGATGACCCGCGCCCCGTGGTCGAGCAGCTTGCCGAGCACCGGCAGCGACGCGCGGATGCGGCCGTCGTCGGCCACCACCCGCGCACCGTGCTCACCCGAGCCAAGCGGCACGTTGAGGTCGCAGCGGACGAGGACGCGCCGGCCGGCGACGCCGACCTTGATCAGGTCGTCGAGCGTGCGCATCGTCAGAGCGAAGCTCCGACGAGGGCGGTCAGGTCGACGAGGCGGTTGGAGTAACCCCATTCGTTGTCGTACCACCCGATGACCTTGACCAGGTTGCCCGTGACAAGCGTGAGCGGTGCGTCGAAGATGCACGAGGCCGGATCGGTGACGATGTCGCTGCTGACGATGGGGTCCTCGTTGTACTTCAGGTAGCCCTTCAGCGGGCCCTCGGCCGCGGTCTTGTACGCCGCCTTGATGTCGTCGACGGACGCCTGCTTCGAGAGCGTCACGGTGAGGTCGGTCGCCGAGCCGGTCGGGATCGGGACGCGCAACGCGGCACCGGTCAGCTTGCCGTTGAGCTCGGGCAGCACCAGGCCGAGAGCCTTTGCCGCACCGCTGGACGCGGGGACGATGTTGAGCGCAGCGGCGCGGGCCCGGCGCAGATCCTTGTGCGGGCCGTCCTGCAGGTTCTGGTCCTGGGTGTAGGCGTGGATCGTGG
>CAZZZE010000585.1:0-1600 GCA_964658365.1 uncultured Jatrophihabitantaceae bacterium | reverse complement strand
GGTGCTGCTCGACCACTCCGGCGGCGCGCTGCTCGGCTCGAACCACCAGAAGGCGGTCGTCGCCCGCATCGGCGCGGAGCTGACCGCGCTCGTCTCGGGCATCGACCTGGTCCGCCAGCGCTACGACGCCGGTCCGCACGATGCGCTGCAGCTGCACGGGCAGCGCTGGGGTTGGCACGACCTGGCGGTGCGGCTGCGGGGCACAGCGGCCGAGCAGGTGTGGGCGGCGATGCGCCTGCGCTGGATCGAGGCCTCCACGCTGCCGCGCCGGTGGCGCATCGGCAGCTCGGGCCGGCCCGTGCCGCTGAACCCCGAACCGGCGGTGCCCCCGGTCGACCCCGCGGTGACGACCGCACCGGTGCCCACCCCTGGCACCGCGGTGCGGGTGCTGCGCTCAGCGCACCCGTACAAGATCGCCTCGGCGCTGCCGTGGCGGCGCAGCCCCTGGCGCGTCCAGCCCGTCGGCGGCTACCAGGAGGTGTTCGCGACGCTGCACCACGCGATCTCGCAGGCGCGCCGCTACGTCTACCTCGAGGACCAGTACCTCAGCGAGTCCGCCGGCGGCGACGAGCGCTACGAGCTGTGGCCGGCGCTGCGCGCTGCGGCCGGGCGCGGGGTGCGGGTGGTACTCGTCGGCTCCGGCGTGCGCGACCCCGAGGACGTCGGCCTGCACCTGAGCCCGATCAATCGCACCATGACCGCCGACATCCGCCGCAAGCTCGTCGGGCCGCTCGAGCCCGGGCACCGCAGCAACGTCGCCGAGTTCCGCCTCGACCACGCCACCGTGCATTCCAAGCTGGTGCTCGTCGACGACGTCTTCGCCTCCATCGGTTCGGCCAACATGTTCAGCCGCTCCATGATCGGCACCGACGCCGAATTGTGTGCAGCCGTCACCACCACGACCGACCTCGTGCGCGACCTGCGGGTGGCCGTGTGGGGCGAGCACCTGCGCGCGCCGCTCGAGCCGATCCGCGCCGACCTCGAGGACCTCGACCGCGCGCTCGGCATCTGGCGACCCGAGTGGGCCGCCGGCGATCCGCTGCTGTGGCGCGCGTCCGACCACCCCGCCGGGTTCGCGCCGCGAGAGCGGGTGCTGCGACTCGTCGGTCCGTGACGCAGATCGACGCCCGCGATTGGGTAGACCTGCGGAACCCAGTGATCGCGACGATGCGGAGCAACGGTGACCCACAACGCGGACGACGACGCGACCGAGCGCACCGCCGAGGATCAGGACGGCGAGCGGCCACCCGGCCCGGACGCCGAGCCCGTGTACAACGACCGCGACAAGCTGGACTTCGACCCCGACGAGGGCCTGTACACCGGCACGGCGGTCACCGGCGACACCGAGATCCCGGGCGAGCACGAGCGTGTCGACGACGTGCCGGTCGAGGACGACGACTCCGGCGACGACAAAGCCAAGCGGAAGACGCCGCGCTGGAAAAAGATCCTGTATTGGATGATCGGCCTGAGCGTTCTTGCCGTGCTCATCGTGGCTGGCACCCTCTACTATCTGCACGCCCGGCATTACGAGACCACGGACGACGCCTTCATCGACGGACACCAAAGCCAGGTGAGCGCGCAGGTCGCAGCGAAGGTCATC
>CAZZZE010000584.1:0-1609 GCA_964658365.1 uncultured Jatrophihabitantaceae bacterium | reverse complement strand
CGTCGGGTGCAGGCCGTTGACGATGTGCAGCTCGGTGAGCCCGTCGTCCTTCATGCCCAGCGCGGTCTCGACGGCTTCCTCGACGCGCATCGTGTACGCGTCCTTCTGGCCGGGCTTGCGCTGGAAGCTGCAGTAGGCGCACGAGGCAGTGCAGACGTTGGTCAGGTTCAGGTGCCGGTTGACGTTGAAGAAGACGGTGTCGCCGTTCTTCTCGGTGCGCACCCCGTGCGCCAGACCGCCGAGCCAGGCGAGGTCGTCGGTGTCGTAGAGGTCCTCGCCGTCCTGCTGCGTGAGCCGCTCCCGGTTCTCGATCTTCTCGGTCAGCTCGGCCTTGCGGGACTCGGTCATCGCCATGCAGCCAGCGTACGTCGCGCACTCGGGTGCCCCGCCGGTCGTCCGGGGTGGGCCCGTCACCCTGGTGATCAAGAGCACGAAACGCTGGTCAGGGCGCGCACTTCGCGCTCTTGATCACCGCCCGGAGGCGGTGGGACAAGGGCGGACGGGACGTCGTCCACAGGCCGACCGGATCCTCGGGCGCAACCGCGCGACCCCCGGCACGCTGGGCGCATGACCGCGACGTCTGAGCTGCCGCGGGTCCTGTCCGTCGCGGCCACAGCGTCGTACGGGCTCTCGCGCGCCGCCGTCGAGCACCGGATCGCCACCCGCGGCTGGCAACGGCTGGCGCGCGGGTTCGTCCTGACGGCGCCGGGTGAGCCCACCCGCGACGACTGGGCGCTGCTCGGCCTCGCGGCGGCGGGTCCGAGGGCCGCGGTGAGCGGCTGGGACGCGGTGCGCACCTACGGTCTCGGGCCGCCCGTCCCGCCGACACCGCGGGTGCTCATCGTCGACCGCGACGGGCGCAACCGGGTGGTCGGCGGCGTCCGCATACGACCGACCAACCGTCCGTACACCGCCGTGCGACTGCCTGTCGAGCACCCCACGCTGGCGGCCGAACCGGTCGTCTCGCTGCCGCGCGCCCTTGCCGACGCCGCACTCGAGCACCCGACAGCGGACCCGGTCCGGGCCATGGTCACCGCAGCCGTCCAGCGCCGGCTGTGCCGTCCCGAGGACCTGTTCGCCGAGCTGGCGGCCGGCCCGCGGGCGCGGTCGCGCACGCTGCGCATCGCGCTCGAGGACGTTGTCGCCGGCGCGCATTCCGTGGCCGAGGCAGACGCGATCAGGTGGTTGCGGCGCGTGCCCGTCCCGGCGTTCGAGGCCAACGCGCCGATCCTCGACGGGGGCGGTCGCGAGGTCGCGGTGGCCGACCTGCTGTGGCGACGGTTACGGGCGATCGTCGAGATCGACAGCCGCGAGTTCCACTTCGGAGCCGAGGAGTGGAAGGCGACGATGCGCCGCCACAATCGCCTTACCGCGCTTGGCTGGGCGGTGGCGCACTACCCGCCGTCGGAGGTACGCGACCGGCGGGCGGCCTGGGCCCACGACGTCGCGCAGTGGCTGCGCCGCCGCGCGGCCGAGCTCGACGTCCCCTACCTCGCCGCCTGACCGCCGTCGAACCGCCGCCTTAACCGGCCGTCTTACCGGTCCCCGCCTTACGTCGCCCCGCCTTACCCCGCCCCCGCCCCCTCGCACCCGCCCCCTGGTGATCAAG
>CAZZZE010000583.1:0-1610 GCA_964658365.1 uncultured Jatrophihabitantaceae bacterium | reverse complement strand
TCGTGTCGTCGAGCGCGGCCTCGATCTCGTCCATGACGTAGAACGGGCTGGGCCGGGCCCGGAAGATGGCCACGAGCAGCGCCACGGCCACCAGCGAGCGCTCGCCGCCGGACAGCAGCGAGAGCCGCTTGACCTTCTTGCCCGGCGGGCGTGCCTCGACGTCGATGCCGGTCAGCAGCATGTCGTCGGGCTCGGTGAGCACCAGGCGCCCCTCTCCACCCGGGAACAGGGTGCCGAACACGATCTCGAACTCGCGGGCGACGTCGTGGTAGGCGGCGGTGAAGACCTCGAGGATCCGGTCGTCGACCTCCTTGACCACGGTCAGCAGGTCGCGGCGGGTGGCCTTGAGGTCCTCGAGCTGCGTCGAGAGGAACTGGTGCCGCTCCTCGAGCGCGGCGAACTCCTCGAGCGCAAGCGGGTTGACTTTGCCCAGCAGCGCGAGGTCACGCTCGGCGCGGGCGGCCCGCTTCTCCTGGACGGCACGCTCGTAGGGCCCCGGCTGCGGGGCGACGACCTGCTCGCCCCGCTCGCGGGCCTGCTCGTACTCGGCGGTCTCCAGGGCGCTCGGCGGGGTCGGCTGCTCGGGGCCGTACTCGGAGATCAGCGACTCGACCTCGACGCCGTACTCGTCGACGGCCCGGGTCTCGAGCTGCTCGATGCGCAGTCGCTGCTCGGCGCGCATGACCTCGTCGCGGTGCACCGCATCGGTGAGCCGGGCGAGGTCCTCAGCCTGCTGGCGGACCTCGGTCCGGATGCGGGCGAGCTCGCTCTCACGCTCGGCGCGGCTGCTCTGCACCCGGTCGCGCTCGACGGCGGCACCGGCCACCGACTCGGCGATGAGGGTGAGCACACGCTGGGCGGCGTCGCGGACCTCGCCGGCCACCGTGGCGCCGCGGGCCCGGGACTCGCGCGCCTGCTGCAGGCGGCGACGGGCGGTGCGCTCGATCTCGGCGGCGCGCAGCAACTGGTCGGCGCGTCCGCCAAGGGCGCGCACCCGCTCCTCGCCGGTCCGCACGCTGAGCCGGGCCTCCATCTCGGCCTGCCGGGCCTCGCCCACCTTGCGGGCCAGCGCATCACGCTCGCCGGTGTCGGGTTCGGCCGGCTCGTCGGAGGCCGACTCGGCGAGGGCCAGTCGCTCCTCCAGCTCGGCCAACGCCACCAGGTCTCGGTCGCGGGCCTCGTCGATCTTGGCCCGGGCCTCGTCCATGCGAGCCGCCTCGGCGGCGGCCGAGCGGGCTGCCTGCCCGAGTTGGGCCAACTGCTCGGCGACCGCCGACAGCGCGGCGTCGGACTGGTGCAGCGCCTCGAGCGCGGCCTCGACCTCGGCGCGCCGCTGGGCGGACTGCCCGCGGGCGGTGGCCAGCTCGGCGTGCAGCCGCTCGTGGCGGGCCGCGGCCTCGTCGGCCTTCTGCCGGGCCTCCTCGACCGCGGCGGTGATCTCGATGACGCTGGGGGTGGAGGCCGAGCCACCGACCGACCAGTGCCCGCCCAGGACGTCACCCTCGGCGGTGACGGCCCGGATCTCGGGGTTCGCCGTGACGAGCGACGACGCGGCGGCCAGGTCGGCCACCACCGCGATGCCGTCGAGCGCCGCGTCGACGCTGGCGCGC
>CAZZZE010000582.1:0-1614 GCA_964658365.1 uncultured Jatrophihabitantaceae bacterium | reverse complement strand
GACATGGAGCGCATCGATCCCGATCAGGTGCCGCTGCCGGCATGGTTTCGTCCCAACCCGCACCGGGCCACCGATGTCGCGTTCGTGCTGTTCACCGGCGAGGGCGCGGGCACCAAGGCCCTGCAGATCACCAACCGGCGCTGGGCGCTGTCGGCGCTGGGCACCGCGTCGGCGGCCTCGTTGCGGCCGGGCGACACGGTCTTCAGCACCACCCCGATCCATCACTCCTCCGCCCTGCTGATGAGCATCGGCGGAGCTGTCGCCTCGGGCGCGCGCTTCGCGCTGGCCAGCAAGGACGACCCCGAGACGTTCTGGGAGGAGGTCCGCCGGTACGGCGCCACCCATGTGTCCTACACCTGGACCTCGCTGCACGACGTCGTGTACGCGCCGCCGAATCCCGGCGAGCAGCACCACCCGATCCGGATGTTCATCGGCTCGGGCATGCCGCGCAACCTCTGGCGGCGGGTGAGCGAGCGGTTCCCGACGACGAGGATCGTCGAGTTCTACGCCTCGGCCGAGGGCGAGGCGATCCTGGCCAACGTCAAGGGCCGCACACCCGGCTCGATGGGCCGCCCGCTGCCCGGCACGGCCGAGGTCCGGGTGGCCGCCTTCGACCTCACGACCCGGCGACTGCGCCTCGGCTCCGACGGCCTGGCCCGCGAATGCCTCGTCGACGAGATCGGCCTGCTGCTGGCCCGCGTCCACCCGGCCGAGTCGAGCGTCGGGACGCCCATGCGCGGCGTGTTCACCAGCGGCGACGCGTGGCGCTCGTCCGGTGATCTGTTCCTGCGCGACGACCAGGGCGACCTGTGGCTGGCCGGCTCGGTGTCGGAGATCGTCGACACCGCCGAGGGGCCGGCGCTGCCGTCGGCCGCGCGTTACGCGCTCGCCACCGTCCCGGCCATCGACCTGATGGTCGCGTACGGGGTCACCGAGGGCGACGTCGACGTCGTGGTCGTGGCGGTCACCGTCCGCCCCGGCGCCGAGCTGTCCGCCGCCGACCTCGAGCAGCCGCTCGGCAGGTTGCCACTCGTGCACCGCCCGCGCTACGTCCAGGTCGTGCCCTCGATCCCGGTCACCACCTGGCACCGGCCGCTCTGGCGGACCCTGCAGGCCAAGGGCGTCCCGACGCCGTCGCGCAGCCGCCAGGTGTGGCGCCTGGACGACGACGGGACGCACTACCGCCCGGTCGAGTGAGGATCCGATTTCTGACCGGGCAACGGCACCCCGCCGTCGACAGCTGGCACTCACCGCGTTAGAGTGCCAATTCAGGAGGATCGGTTGACCCCCGCGACGGCAACCGGCTCCGCTCACACGTTCGTACATCACCGCAGAAGGGGAGTCACATCGTGACCGCCACCAAGGTCAGCATCAAGCCGCTCGAAGACCGCATCGTCGTCCAGGCGAACGAGGCCGAGACCACCACCGCGTCCGGCATCGTCATCCCGGACACCGCCAAGGAGAAGCCGCAGGAGGGCACGGTCCTCGCGGTCGGCCCCGGCCGCATCGACGACAAGGGCAACCGCGTCCCGCTCGACGTCAGCGTCGGCGACGTCGTGCTCTACAGCAAGTACGGCGGCACCGAGGTCAAGTACGCCGGCGAGGAGTACCTCG
>CAZZZE010000581.1:0-1615 GCA_964658365.1 uncultured Jatrophihabitantaceae bacterium | reverse complement strand
AGGCACGAGCCAACTTCTCGGCCAGCGCCTCCTGCCACGATCGCGGTCGGGGCAGGCCGGCGGCCACCCACGCGGCGGTCGAGAGCACGGACCACGCCGGGCGTTTGGCCGGGCGGACGAAGGCGCTGCTGTCGGTGGGCCGCACCCGTTCCGGGTCGGCGCCGGCCCGGCGGAACACCTCGCGGGCCAGGTCGAACCACGACGCCCGGCCGTCGTTGACGAAGTGCAACGTACCGCCGGGTATGTCCGCGCGACCGAGGGCGATCAGCGCGGCGGCGAGGTCGGCGACGTAGGTGGGGCACCCGATCTGGTCGGCCACGACGTCGACGGTGTCGCGCTCGCGCTCGAGGCGCAGCATGGTGTCGACGAAGTTGGGCCCCGGGCCGCCGTGGACCCAGGCGGTGCGTACGACGTGCGAGCGGTCGGGCAGGGCAGTGCGCACGGCGTGCTCGCCGGCCAGCTTGGTGCGGCCGTAGGCGCTCTGCGGGCCGGTGGGGTCGTCGGGCTCGTAGGGGTGGGTGGCGGTGCCGTCGAAGACGTAGTCGGTCGAGACGTGCAGCAACCGGCCATCGCCTCGTTCGGCCAGCGCTTGTGCCAGCAACCGCGGGCCCAGCTCGTTCACCCGGCCGGCGAGGCTCTCGTGTTCCTCGGCGGCGTCGACGGCGGTGTACGCCGCGGCGTTGAGCACGACGTCGGGCCGGTGCTCGGCGAGCGTGGCGGCGACGGCGTCGGCGTCGGTGATGTCGAAGCGGCTGCGTTCGAGTGCGACGACGTCGTCACCGGCCGCGGTGAGCTGCTCGAGCGCGTGCGTCGCCAGCTGGCCGCCCGCTCCGGTGAGCAGCCACTTCACTGACCGACCTCCGCGTACCTCGCCTCGGTGGCGGCCTTGGCGGCCTGCCACCAGGCGCGGTGCTCGGCGTACCAGGCGATGGTCTGCTCGAGGCCGGCGCGCAGGTCGGGGTACTGCGGCGCCCAGCCGAGCTCGGTGCGCAGCTTGCCGGCGTCGATGGCGTAGCGCAGGTCGTGTCCGGCGCGGTCGGTGACGTGCTCGTACCAGTCTGTGGGCTTGCCCATCAGCTCGAGGATCGTCTCGAGGACGTCCTTGTTGTTGCGCTCGCCATCGGCGCCGATCAGGTACGTCTCGCCGCTTCGGCCCTTGTCGATGATCGTCCAGACCGCGGCGTTGTGGTCGTCGACGTGGATCCAGTCGCGCACGTTCTCCCCCGCGCCGTACAGCTTGGGCTTGAGGTCGGACAGCACGTTGGTGATCTGGCGCGGGATGAACTTCTCGATGTGCTGGTAGGGCCCGTAGTTGTTCGAGCAGTTCGAGATCGTGGCCGTGATGCCGAAGCTGCGGACCCAGGCGCGCACCAGCAGGTCGGAGCCGGCCTTGGTGGAGCTGTACGGGCTGGACGGGTTGTACGGGGTCTCGGGCGTGAACTTCGCCGGGTCGTCGAGCTCGAGGTCGCCGTAGACCTCGTCGGTGGAGATGTGGTGCAGTCGCACACCATGCCGGCGCACGGCTTCGAGGATCGTGAAGGTACCGACGAGGTTGGTCTGGACGAACGGCGACGGGTCGCGCAGCGAGTTGTCGTTGTGCGACTCGGCCGCGAAG
>CAZZZE010000580.1:0-1624 GCA_964658365.1 uncultured Jatrophihabitantaceae bacterium | reverse complement strand
GAGTACACCTTGCCGAAGATGGCGTCGCGCCCGAGTGCCGCACCCACCGGGACGTAACCGCCGGACAGCGCCTTGGCCACCGCGACGAGGTCGGGTTCGACGCCCTCGTCGCGCTGGAAGGCGAAGAACTCGCCGGTACGCCCGAGGCCGCACTGCACCTCGTCGGCGATGAGCAGCGCCTTGTGCGAGTGCAGCAGGCGCTGCGCCTCGAGCAGGAAGCCGGGCGGCACGACCTGCACGCCCTTGCCCTGCACCGGTTCGATGACCAGCCCCGCGACGTCGCCGCGGACGAGCTCGCGCTCGAGGGCGTCGAGGTCACCCCAGGGCAGCGCCGTACCCGGGAGCATGGTGCCGAAGCCCTTGCGGAAGTCCTTGCCGCCGTTGACCGACAGCGAGCCGGCGGTGAGCCCGTGGAACGCGCCGCCGAAGTACAGGATCCGCTTGCGGCCGGTGTAGTACCGCGCGTACTTCAGGCAGGCCTCGACGGCCTCGGTGCCGGAGTTGCAGAAGTAGACGCGGTCGAGGTGCGGCACGTGCCTGAGCAGCGCCTCGGCCAGCGGGCCGGCCAGGACCGGCGCGTCGAACTGGGTGAGGTCGGCCAGCCCGGCGTCCAGGACGTCGTGCAGGGCCTGCCGCACGACCGGGTGGTGCCGGCCGAGCGCGAACACGCCGAAGCCGGCGAGCATGTCGAGGTAGTCGAGACCCTGCTCGTCGTAGAGGTACGCGCCCTCGCCACGGACGTAGGTCTTGTCGAAGCCGATCGTGTGCAGCATGCGGGGCAGCTGCGGGTTGAGGTGGCGACGGTGCAGCTCGTAACGCTCGTCGCCGCGCGCCCTGAGGACGTCGGCGAGCCGGAACGGTTCGGCGGTACCCATCTGCACCCTCCCTGTCGTGCGACGCTCGGCGTGCACCGGCCGAGACCTCATTCTGATATACCGGTGAGCGAGGTCGTTAGCCTGGCTAAGTTCCTCTACCCAGTGTGAGGGAGTTGCAGCGTGACAGCGGGAGGTGTCGTGGTCGACGCGCAGCTGCTGCACACGCTCGCTCGACGCTCCGCCGGCCAGATGGGCCGCGAGAACTTCCCGGTCGCGCTGCGGGTCCTGCCCCGGGGGGTGCGCGCCGACCTGGCGGCGGTCTACCGCTACGCCCGCTTCGTCGACGACGTCGGCGACGAGGCCCCGGTCGACACCGCCGGCCGCCTGCAGCTGCTCGACCTCGTCGAGCGCGACGTGCTGCTACTCGCCGGGGGCGCGTCGAGCCTGCCACCGGTCGCCGATCTGGGTGGGGTCACGCAACGCCACGGCGTGCCGGTGAGCGCCTACCTCGACCTCGTCGAGGCCAACCGCGTCGATCAGCGGCAGGCGAGCTACGAGACCTTCGACGACCTGCTCGGCTACTGCCGGCTCTCGGCCGCGCCGGTCGGTCGCATCGTGCTGCACGTCGCCGGTGCCGCCACCGCGGCCAACGTCGCCGACTCCGACGCCGTGTGCGCAGCGCTGCAGGTGCTCGAGCACTGCCAGGACGTCGGCGAGGACGCCCGCCGCGGCCGCGTCTACCTGCCGGCCACCGAGCTGCGGGCGCGCGGCGTGGCCGACACCGCGCTGCGCGCGGCCGGCACGTCACC
>CAZZZE010000579.1:0-1626 GCA_964658365.1 uncultured Jatrophihabitantaceae bacterium | reverse complement strand
GTGTCGGTGTCGGTGTCGGTGTCGCCCAGCGTTCCCGCATCGTCATCGCCGTCGGATGCGACGGCCGGGCCCTCGTCGGTCAGCTCGACCGCGGGCCCGCAGATCGCGATCCGGCACGAGCGGACGACCGTCATCCTCGTTCCGCAAGCCGCGACGTCGTTGCCCGTCCACGTCGCACCGACGTCGGGGCCGGCGCCCGCCTGCCGAGCCGCCCGCCTGTGCCTCACGAGCACCGTCGTCAACCCGGGCGTGGTCCGCGCGTTGCGCGCACGGTTCGGCGTCGTCACCGTCGACAGCGTCAAGAGCGTGCTCACCGGTGCGTCGGTGAACGGGTTGCGGTTGAACACGCGCATCGTCCTCGCGCACGCCGGGGGCCAGAGCATCGCGATCGTCGTCGCGCCGCTGCAGGCCGCCGACCGCAGCCAGGTCACGTTCGGCAAAGCCGGCTCAGGGGTGTCGGTGACCGTCACCGACGCGGCCCGACCCTGGACGGTCACCGTCACCGTGCGCACGCCCCGGACGCTCGACGCGGACACCGTCACGCCGGCCAAGCTCGCCGCCGACCCGCGCCTGCACCGCACCTAGTCGGCTGCTCACCGTCCACCGATTGGACGCGACGGGGGACAATGTCCGGGTGAAGCCTGCTGTCGCCAACGTCCTCGCCGCGCGCTACGCCTCCACCGACATGGCGACGCTCTGGTCGCCGGCGCACAAGGTGGTCCTCGAGCGGCAGCTGTGGCTGGCGGTGCTGCGCGCCCAGGACGAGCTCGGGGTCGACGTCCCGGCCGGGGCGATCGAGGCCTATCAGCGGGTCGTCGACCAGGGGGTGGACGCCGTCGACCTGGCCAGCATCGCCGAGCGCGAGCGGGTCACCAAGCACGACGTCAAGGCGCGCATCGAGGAGTTCAACGAGCTGGCCAGTGCCGGCGCCGCCACCGAACACATTCACAAGGGGATGACCAGCCGCGACCTCACCGAGAACGTCGAGCAGCTGCAGGTCCGCTCGTCGCTCGCGCTGGTCCGGACGAAGGCGCTGGCCGTGCTCGCGCGCCTGGCCCGCCGCGCCGCCGAGTACGACGCGCTCGTGATGGCCGGCCGCTCGCACAACGTCGCCGCGCAGGCCACCACCCTCGGCAAGCGCTTCGCGACCGTCGCCGACGAGTTGCTGGTCGCCGTCGGTCGCCTCGACGACCTCGTGGCCCGCTACCCGCTGCGCGGGATCAAGGGTCCGGTCGGCACCGCCCAGGACATGCTCGACCTCTTCGACGGCGACTCGGTCAAGCTGGGCCGTCTGGAGCGGACGGTCGCGGCGCACCTGGGCTTCGCGAACACCCTCGTCAGCGTCGGCCAGGTCTACCCGCGCTCGCTGGACTGGGACGTGCTGAGCGCGCTCGTCCAGCTGGCGGCCGCTCCGTCCAATCTGGCGACGACCATCCGGCTGATGGCCGGCAACGAACTGGTGACCGAGGGCTTTCAACCGGGCCAGGTCGGCTCGAGCGCCATGCCGCACAAGATGAACACCCGCTCGGCCGAACGCATCAACGGCTTCATGGTCGTGCTGCGCGGCTACTCGTCGATGGTCGGCGAGCTGGCCGGCGACCAGTGGAACGAGGGCGACGTGTCGTG
>CAZZZE010000578.1:0-1632 GCA_964658365.1 uncultured Jatrophihabitantaceae bacterium | reverse complement strand
ACGCCGTAGTGCTCGGCGGCGTGCAGGATCATCGAGCCCCAGCCGCAGCCGACGTCGAGCAGCCGCATCCCGGGCTTGAGGGCGAGCTTGCGGCAGACGAGGTCGAGCTTGGCCGTCTGCGCGTCGTGCAGCGACTGCCCCGGCTGGGTGAAGTACGCCGACGAGTACGCCATGTGCTCGTCGAGCAGCAGCTCGTAGAACTCGTTCGACAGGTCGTAGTGGTGCGAGATCGCGGCCCGGTCGCGCAGCTTGGTGTGCAAGCGGCCCTGCAGGCGCGCCTCGGACGCGGGCGGGCTGGGCGGCGTGCCGATCGCGCCGAGCCGGGTCGCGGCGAGCGCAGCCCTGGCCTTCGCGCCCGCGCTGAGCGACACACCGGTGCTCGGGCGCGAGCGGGCCAGCTTCCAGGCGCGGCGGAAGCCGTCGGCGAGGTCACCGTCGACGTCGAGGTCGCCGGTGACGTACGCGCGGGCCAGACCGAGCTCCCCCGGTGCCCAGAGCAGGCGGCGCAGCGCGCGCCGGGAGCGGATGACCAGCACCGGTCCGCCGTCGGTCGGGCCGGCTTCGCTGCCGTCCCAGGCGCGGATGCGGACGGGCAGCTCGAGGCCCGCGGTCTCGCGGACAAGGCTGGCGAGGCGGTCGGCGATCGACATGGCGGGTTCCTCCGTGCGGTCGGACGGGTGCGGTGGGCGGTGCTGGATCGGCAAACCCTTGCGCCACAGCCGCAGCCCGTGGACGGTGATCAGGCCGCGGACCAGCCAGGTCTCGAGCGGGTGGCGCAGCGCCGCGGCGAGCACGGCGCGACGGGTAGCGGGTCGGCGCACACCCCGCACCGACGCGGTGAACGGCGCGTCGTCGGGGCGGTGCAGCGTGATCGTGATCGCCAGCCGCTCACCAGGTTCGGGCAGGCTCATCCGGTAGCTGCCGTCGACCGGGTAGAAGGGCGAGACGAAGAACTCCTTCTCGACGTCCACCCGCCCGGCGTCGTCGGTGCGCAGCAGGTAGCGGTGCCGTTGCGAGTAGGTGTTGTGCACCTCGGCCACCACCGCGACGACGTCGCCGTCGGGGCTGTGGCACCAGTACAACGTGAGCGGGTTGAACACGTAACCCAGGCTGCGCGCGTTGGTGAGCATGGTGATGCGCCCGCCGTGCAGGTCGATGCCGTGCTCGGCGAGGTAGTCCTCGACGTTCTCGCGCAGGCTGCGATCCGCGGCGCTGACGTGGTCGGCAGAGCGGAACCTGGCCAGCGGCCCGAACGAGGGCAGGTCGTCGAGGTCGACGAACCAGAGGTAGCTGGTGTGCCGCACATCGTGACGTACGGGAGCGGCGCGCACGTGCGCGATCGAGACCTCGTAGAGCGACGCTGTCACCATCGCACGCCCAGGCTCTTGGCGGCCTCGACCCCCGCCCGGCAGCCGTCCTCATGGAAGCCCCAGCCGTGGTAGGCGCCGGCGAAGGCGACGACGCCGTCGTTGAGCTCCGGCAAACGCTCGCGCGCCGCGACGGAAGCCGTCGTGTAGACGGGGTGCTCGTAGGACATCCGGTCGAGGACGGTCGAGGCGTCGACGCGGTCCTCGGCATTGAGGCTGACGACGTAGGTCTGCGGGGCGTCCAGGCGCTGCAGGCGGTTCATGT
>CAZZZE010000577.1:0-1638 GCA_964658365.1 uncultured Jatrophihabitantaceae bacterium | reverse complement strand
CCCTCGCCGTCGTTGTCGGCGCGCAGGATGAACACGACGTACTTCACCGACACGATCAAGGTCAAGGACCAGAAGACCAGCGAGATGACGCCGTAGACGTCGCCGGTGGTCGGCTTGACGGCCTTGTTGTCGATCGCGAACACGGTCTGGATCGCATACAGCGGGCTCGTGCCGATGTCGCCGAACACCACGCCCAGCGCGCCGAGCGCGAGACCGACCACGCCGGCGCCGCGCGCGGCGGGGTGCCCGCCCGATCCCATCGCCCCGGGGTCGGCCGAGACGTCGTCGACAGCGGGTTCGACGTCAGTCACCCGGCCAGTGTGGACTACTGATCACAGGCGCGCGTACGGGGTGTCGATCCGCGCGGGCGTACGTGGCGGCGGCTCGTGCTCGGCCCGCGAGCCACCGAGGAACAGGACCTCGTCGAAGCCCGTGAGGTGCAGGACGCGGGCGACGAGTGCGCGCACACCGGTGACGACGAGCGTCCCCCGAGCGGCGAGCGCCTCGTCGTGGATGGCCCGTAGCCCGGTCAGCGCGCTGGCGTCGATGAAGGCCAGCGACGTCACGTCCAGGCGAAGGAAGCGCCGCCCGGCGAGCAGGTGCTGGCGCAGTACGGCCCACAGTGGCGGCGCAGTGCCGAGATCGAGCTCTCCGCCGACTTTCACCGTCGCGCCGTGCCGGTCGAACGCCACTGTCTCGACGGAGAGCGTGGTGTCGCGGGAGCGATGATCGGACCAGTCGCGGTTGGGAACCGAGGAGGCGACGGTCCGTGCGGGCTGCGGTGTCCGCGGCGTCGTTGCCGGCACTCGACCTCGCTCTCCGGACGCCGCAGCGTCCTCGGAATGACTTCTCGTGCTGACCATACCCATCCAGCTGAACAAATACCGAGCGATCCTTACGACGCGGATGTGGCGCTCAGGCGGGTGCGGTGGCCCTGGCTATCGCCGCAAGCGCGGACGGCGCGAGACCGGCACGACAAATCAGGAGATCGGGTAGGTAGGGGTGCGCAAGGTTGTACCGCAGCGGGCTGCCGTCGATGCGCGAGGCGTGCAGGCCGGCGGCCAGCACGACGCCGACCGGTGCGGCGGAGTCCCACTCCCACTGCCCGCCGTCGTGCAGGTAGGCGTCGGCCTCGCCGCGCAGGACGGTCATCGCCTTGGCTCCCGCCGAGCCCATCGCGACGAGCTCGCCGCCGAGTTCCGCGGCGACCGCGGCCGCCCAGTCCGGCGGCCGGCTGTCGCTGACGAGCAGGCGCGGCGGCCCGTGCCGGGGCGCGACGGCCGTCGCGTCGTCGCTGGCGTACACCGCGTCGAGGGCGGGTTGGGCCACCGCGGCGTCGGTGATGCGGCCGCCGGTGTCGTCGCGCTGCCACAGGGCGACGTGCACCGCCCAGTCCGGTCGGCCGGGCATCCCGTACTCGCGGGTGCCGTCGAGCGGGTCGATGATCCATACCCGGTCGGCCGAGAGCCGGGCGGGGGAGTCGGCGGACTCCTCTGAGAGCACCGCGTCGTCGGGACGGTTGGAGGCGAGTTCGCGCAGCAGCCATTCGTTGGACTGCTCGTCACCGGCCTTGCCCAGTTCCTTGCCGGTCAGGCCGCTGGTGCGCTGCAGGTCGAGCAGCAGCTGCCCGGCCGCCTC
>CAZZZE010000576.1:0-1645 GCA_964658365.1 uncultured Jatrophihabitantaceae bacterium | reverse complement strand
TGCCCAGCGCCTGCTTGGCCCGCGCCGGCAGCTCGTAGACCATCGGGAACCAGATGGCGCCGGAGAACTGCACCAGGTAGGCGTCGACCGGCCCGAGTTCGCGGAAGGCGTCGAGGTCGGACGGGCGCGCGTCGTTCTGGTTCAGCACCCGGTACTGCCCGTCGGACACCCACAGCGACGAGTCGCCGATCGGGCCGTCGGTCGGCGAGGTCAGCGCCTGGATCATGACGTCCAGGCCGTCGAGGGAGACGACGTCGCCGGACGTCGGCCGCACGAACGAGGTGAAACCGCAGTCGCGCAGCTCGTCCTCGAGCTCGGTGGTCGGGTAGTCGGGCAGCAGCACCGTCGTCTTCTTGCTGAAGTGCCTGCGCAGGTGCTCCGGGTCGAAGTGGTCGCGGTGCAGGTGCGAGACGAACAGGTAGTCGGCCCGGCCGATCGTGTCCCAGTTGAGGCCCGAGTTGTCGGGGAACGGGAACCACGATCCGAAGTACGCCGGGTTGACCCAGGGATCGGTGACGATGCTGCCGTGAGCCGTCTCGATCAGGACGCTGGCGTGACCCAGACCGGTGATGCGCATGGCGCCCACGGTAGCCACCCGAGCGGGTGCCAGAATGAAGCAGCCCCACGAAGATCCGTCCGACGAGGAGCATGCTGTGGCCCTTGAGCCCGGAAGCGAGCAGCAGGACCTCTCCCTGCCCGACGACTACCTGCGCGATCACCCGGACGAGCACCCGGAGCAGTGGGGTTGGCACGGCGAGTGGGGCCGCTGGACCCGCGTAGCAGGGTGGTTCGTGGCGATCGTGATGGTGCTGATGGCCACCTCGACGCACTACAACGAGCAGGGCACGCTGTTCCTCGGCATCAGCGCGGGGCTCATCGTCGTCGCGCTGCTGCGCGACCGACAGCAACGCAAGAACGCCTGGCGCTCCAAGTAGCGCGGCTCAGCCGCGGGCAGCGGCCTTCGCACGTTGGGCCTGACGCTTCTCGACGAAGCGCGTGGCCTGCGCGTCGAGGCCGGCCATGAACGACCCGAGCTCGTCGCGGGCCTGCTGACCCGCGGGCCCGAAGTCGTCACGGGTGAAGATCTTCCAGAACCGCAGCACCGGCGCGATGACCTCGTCATGGTGCAGGCGCAGGTCGTAGATGCCGGCCCTGGCGATCGTCGCCGAGTTGCGCAGGTAGTTCGGCATCCCCTGACCGGGCATCTGGAAGCCGACGACCTCGTCGCGGATGGCGCTCATGGTGGCGTCGGGCTCGCGGTCGAGCGCGGCGGCCACGAGGTTGCGGTAGAAGACCATGTGCAGGTTCTCGTCGGTGGCGATGCGGGCCAGCAGCTGCTCGGCCAGCGGGCAGCCGGTGGCTGCGCCGGTGTTGCGGTGCGACACGCGGGTGGCGAGCTCCTGGAACGAGACGTAGGCGACGGCCTGCAGAGCCGTCTTGTCACCGGAGTCGTAGCCGGCGGTCATGTGCAGCATCCGCAGCTGCTCGAGCTCGACCGGGTCGACGCCCCGGGTGACCACGAGGTAGTCGCGCAGCGCGATGCCGTGCCGGCCCTCCTCGGCCGTCCACCGGCCGACCCACTCCCCCCACGCGCCGTCGCGGCTGAACCGGGTGGCGATCTCGCGGTGGTAGGAGGGCAGGTTGT
>CAZZZE010000575.1:0-1650 GCA_964658365.1 uncultured Jatrophihabitantaceae bacterium | reverse complement strand
GTCGGCGGTGACGTCACCGAGGCCGACACCATCACCCTCGCCCTCACCGCGCTCGGTGACCTCGGCGGCGCGAGCCCGGTGACCCTGGGCGGCGCGCAGGCCGGCGACGTCGTCGCGGTGTGCGGCCGGTTGGGCTGGGCCGCGGCCGGCTTCGCGGTGCTCGCTCGGGGGTTCCGCTCGCCGGTGCAGGTGGTCAACGCCCATCGCCGCCCGGCGCCGCCCTACTTCGAGGGCCGGCGCGCGGCGCAGCTCGGGGCGAGCGCCATGACCGACGTCAGCGACGGGCTCGTCGCCGATCTCGGCCACCTCGCCGAGGCCAGCGGGGTGCGCATCGACCTGCGCGCCGACCTGCTCGACGTCCCGGCCAAGTTGCGCGAGGTGGGCGCGGCGCTCAACGTCGACCCGCTCGTCTGGGTGCTCACGGGCGGTGACGACTACCCGCTCGTCGCCACGTTCCCGACGCGCACCGACCTGCCCGAGTCCTGGCGCGTGATCGGCACCGTGGTCGAGGGCGAGGGCGTGCGGGTCGATGGCCGGCGGTGGCCGCAGGGGGGCCACGAGCACTTCCGCCACTGATCGCTACCGTCGATGCGTGTCCTTCGAGATCGAACCCCGCCCCTACGACGACCCCGACGTCACCCGCATGGTCGAGGCGGTCCAGGCCGAGTACGTGGTGATGTACGGCGGCCCCGACGCCGCGGCGGTCGACCCCGGCGAGTTCGTCCCGCCGGCCGGCGCGCTGTACGTCGGGTTGCTCGACGGCGAGGCGGTGGCGATGGCCGGCTGGCGCCGGCTCTCGCCCGGGATGGCTGAGATCAAGCGCATGTACGTCGATCCGCGGGTGCGCGGGCGCGGGCTCTCGCGGGTCATGCTCGAGGCCATCGAACGCGGCGCGGCCGCGGCCGGCGTCGAGGAGTTCGTGCTCAACACCGGCCCGGTCCAGCGGACCGCGATTGCACTGTACGAGCGCAGCGGCTACACGCCGAGCGCGCCGTTCGGCCACTACGCGAGCATGGGTGACGCCCTGTTCTTCGCGAAGCGGCTGCGCGCGCCCGCCGTCCGAGCACGAAAAAGCCCGTCCGCAACCGGCGGACGGGCCTCGACGACGTAGCCGGAACTAGGCGCGGGTGACCTTGCCGGCCTTCAGGCAGGAGGTGCAGACGCTGAGCCGGCGGCGCGTGCCGGGGGCGACCATCGCGCGGACGGTCTGCACGTTCGGGTTCCACCGACGGTGGGTGCGGCGGTGCGAGTGGGACACGGACATGCCGAACCCGGGACCCTTGCCGCAGACATCGCAGACGCTGGCCACGTGGAACTCCTCAGATTGCATCGGATTGTCGATCGATCGATTCGGACAACCCCGCGAGTCTAACGGCTGCGAAAGCGGCATCCAAACCACGGTCGGACCCGGCCAGTAATGTCGCCCCATGCTCGAGGTGCTGGACGCGCAGGACGTGCGTCGCTGGAGCGGCACCGCTGTCGAGCTGCTCGAGGCCGCCTGCAGCGACATCGACGCACTCAACGTGTTCCCGGTGCCCGACGGCGACACCGGCACCAACATGCTCACCACCCTGCGCGCCGCCGACCGCGCGCTGCTCGCGGCTCCCGCGGGCGACGCCGGGCGGGCGCTGGACGCCATGGCCGAGGGCG
>CAZZZE010000574.1:0-1651 GCA_964658365.1 uncultured Jatrophihabitantaceae bacterium | reverse complement strand
GGCCGCCGCCCATGCCGGCGCCGCGGTGCCGACCGACGGCGTCGATCTCGTCGACAAAGATGATGGCCGGCGCGTTCTGCTTGGCCTGGTCGAACAGATCACGCACGCGCGAGGCGCCGACACCGACGAACATCTCGACGAAGTCCGAGCCGGAGATCGAGTAGAACGGCACCCCGGCCTCGCCGGCGACCGCGCGGGCGAGCAGCGTCTTGCCGGTGCCGGGCGGGCCGTAGAGCAGCACGCCCTTGGGGATCTTGGCGCCGATGGCCTGGAACTTCGCGGGATTGGCCAGGAACTCCTTGATCTCGTCGAGTTCCTCGATGGCCTCGTCGGCCCCGGCAACGTCGGCGAACGTCGTCTTCGGGGTGTCCTTGTTGACCAGCTTGGCCTTGCTCTTGCCGAAGCTCATGACCCGGCTGCCGCCGCCCTGGACCTGGCTCATGACGAAGAACAGCACGCCGACGATGAGCAGGATGGGCAACAGGCTGACCAGTACCGACAACCAGGTGTTCTCGGACGCGACGTGCGTGCGGAACGTCAGGCCCGAACCGGCCTTCGCCGACGCGGTCTCCAGGGTCTTGTAGACGTCCTCGGAGGCGCGGGCGGGGTACTGCGCGCTGATCTTGTGGTACTTGCTCTTGAAGTCCTTCTTCAGCGTCAGCTGGACGGTCTGGCCCTTGTCGTCGATGACCGCGGACTTGACGTTGCCCTGCGACACCTGCGCCAGCGCGTCGGAGGTGCTGACGTTGTGGTAGCCGCTGCCGCTGGAGAACGCGTTGGGCACGATGACGACGGCGAACAAGACCAGGGCGGCCCACAGCCACCACGACCGAAGAATGCGCTTGCGATTCATATCATTACCACGAACGGACACCCGCTCGCGTTCCTTCCCGCACTGGGATACTTAGCGGGGCCTGCGACAGGTGCATGACGCCGCAGAACACCCGGTCTGAACGGTTGACGGTACACGTCACCTGGTGTAGATCTCGGGCCGCAGTCGGCCGATGTAAGGCAGGTCGCGGTAGCGCTCGGCGTAGTCCAGCCCGTACCCGACCACGAACTCGTTGGCGATGTCGAAGCCGACCCAGTCGACCTCGACGTCGACCTTCAGCGCCTCCGGTTTGCGCAGCAGCGTCACGATCTTGACCGAGGACGGGCTGCGGCTGGCCAGGTTGCGCAGCAACCACGACAGCGTGAGGCCCGAGTCGATGATGTCCTCGACGATCAGGACGTCCTGACCGGCGATGTCGCGGTCGAGGTCCTTGAGGATGCGCACGACGCCGCTGCTCTGCGTGCCGCTGCCGTAGGAACTGACGGCCATGAACTCCATGGTGGACGGGCGTTCGAGGGCCCGGGCGAGGTCGGACATGAACATCGCCGCGCCCTTGAGGACGCCCACGAGCACCGGTTCGCGGTCGCTGTAGGCGGCGTCGATCTCCTTGGCCAGCTCGACGGTGCGCGCCGCGATCTCCTCGGCCGAGACGACGGTGGCCTCGATGTCGCCGTCCAGAACGGACATGTCACTCCTGAGCACGGTTGCGGGCGTGGACCTCGAGTCTCCCAGACGCGCGGACGACCTCGACGCCCCCGGGCAGCGGCACCGGGCCCTGCCCGTGCCAGCCGGTGACCAGGGCGTCGAGCGCGCCGGTGC
>CAZZZE010000573.1:0-1658 GCA_964658365.1 uncultured Jatrophihabitantaceae bacterium | reverse complement strand
TTCGGCCTGCGCGACCGGTTCGGGCTCGGGCTCCGGTTCGGGCTCGGGGGCGGCCTCGGCGGCCGGGGCGGCGTCGGCCGACCCGCCGTCCTCGCCGGCCTCCCCGATGACGGCGAGCTCGACGCCGATCTCGACCGTCTCGTCCTCCTGGACCTTGATCGAGAGCAGCGTGCCCGACGCGGGCGACGGGACCTCGGTGTCGACCTTGTCGGTCGAGACCTCGAGCAGCGGCTCGTCGGCGTCGATGTGCTCGCCCTCGGCCTTGAGCCAGCGGGTCACGGTGCCCTCGGTGACGCTCTCACCGAGTCGCGGCATGGTCACGGACGTCGACATGGTCCAGAAACTCCTTTGGGCAGTACGGGCAGGGTCGGACGGGCTATTCGTGCACGTGCAGGGGCTTGCCGGCCAGCAGCATGTGCGCCTCGCCGATGGCCTCGGACTGCGTGGGGTGCGGGTGCACGAGCTGGGCGACCTCGCTGGGCAGGGCCTCCCAGTTGTAGATCAGCTGGGCCTCGGCGATGAGCTCGCCGACGCGGTCGCCGACGATGTGCACGCCCAGCACGGGCCCGTCCTTCTCGGCGATCAGCTTGACCGCGCCCTTGGTGTTCAGGATCGCGCTGCGGCCGTTGCCGGACAGGTCGTAGGTGACGGTCTTGATGTTCTCGGCGCCGTGCTTCTCGGCGGCCTGCACCTCGGTGAGCCCCACCGACGCGACCTCGGGCTGGCTGTAGGTGATGCGCGGGACGCCGGCGTAGTCGATCGGGACCACGGGCAGGCCGGCGATCTGCTCGGCGACGAGGATGCCCTCGGCGAAACCGACGTGGGCCAGCTGCAGGTGCGGGCCGCCGTTGATGGAGATCAGGTCGCCGACGGCGTAGACGCCCTCGACCGACGTGCGCAGCAGCTCGTCGGTGACGACGAAGCCGCGCTCGATGCGGACGCCCTGTTCCTCGTAACCGAGACCCTGCGACACCGGTCCGCGGCCGACGGCCACCAGCAGCAGCTCGGCCTCGAGGGTCGCGCCGCCCTCCAGGTGCACGACCACGCCCGAGTCGGTGGTCTCGACGCTCTCGAAGCGCACGCCCAGCTTGAAGTCGATCTTGCGCTTGCGGAACGCGCGCTCGAGCTGCTTCGAGCTCGCCTCGTCCTCGAGCGGGACGAGGTGCGGCAGTGCCTCGACGATGGTGACCTTGGCGCCGAAGGACGTCCACGCGGACGCGAACTCGCAGCCGATGACGCCGCCGCCGAGCACGATGACGCTCTCGGGGACGTGGTCGAGCTGCAGCGCGTGCTCGCTGGCCAGGACCCGGCGGCCGTCGAGCTCGAGCCCGGGCAGCGTGCGCGAGTACGAACCGGTGGCCAGGATCAGGTTCTCGCCGGTGTAGGTGTCGCCCCCGACCTGCACCGTCTTCGGCCCGACGAGCGTGCCCTCGCCCTCGACGATCGCGATGCCGCGCGACTTGATGAGCCCGGTGAGCCCCTTCCAGTTCTTGCCGATCACGCCGTCCTTGTACTTGTTCACGCCGGCCATGTCGATGCCCTCGAAGGTGGCGTTCACGCCGAACAGCGAGCTCTCGCGCGCACCGTCGGCGATCTCGCCGGCGTGCAGCAGCGCCTTGGTCGGGATGCAGCCGCGGTGCAGGCAGGTGCCGCCGACC
>CAZZZE010000572.1:0-1659 GCA_964658365.1 uncultured Jatrophihabitantaceae bacterium | reverse complement strand
AGGAGACGAGGTCGCGCATCGTGAAGCCGTCGTGCGCGGTGACGAAGTTGATCGAGGCGATCGGCAGCCGACCGTCGTCGCCGTAGAGGTCCGACGAACCCGACAGCCGGTAGGCGAGGTCGCGCACCCCGCCGGAGCCGTGGGCCCAGAACGAGCGGACGGTGTCGCGGTACTTGCCGTTCCATTCCGTCCACAGCGGCGGGAACTCACCGACCTGGTAGCCGCCGGCGCCGACGTCCCACGGCTCGGCGATGAGCTTGACCTGCGAGATCACCGGGTCCTGGTGGATGGTGTCGAAGAACGACGACAGCTTGTCGACGTCGTGCAGCGAACGGGCCAGCGCGGAGGCGAGGTCGAAGCGGAACCCGTCGACGTGCATCTCGGTGACCCAGTAGCGCAACGAATCGGTGATCAGCTGCAGCGGGAACGGCCGGCGCGGGTCGAAGGTGTTGCCGCAGCCGGTGTAGTCGACGTAGCGCGAGGGGTCGTCGTGCTCGGCGCGGTAGTAGGACTCGTTGTCGATGCCGCGGAAGCTCAGCATCGGCCCGTCGGTGCCGCCCTCGGCCGTGTGGTTGTACACGACGTCGAGGATGACCTCGATGCCGGCGCGGTGCAGCGCGCGCACCATCGCCTTGAACTCGCGCACGACCCCCGTGGCGTCGCCCCGGGAAGCCGCGTACGCGGCGTGCGGCGCGAAGAAGCCGACCGAGTTGTAGCCCCAGTAGTTCGACAGCCCACGGCGCTGCAGGTGCGGCTCGCTGACGAACTGGTGGACGGGCAGCAGCTCGACGGCCGTGACGCCCAGTGAGCGCAGGTGGTCGATGACGGCCGGATGCGCCAGCCCCGAGTAGGTGCCGCGCAGGTGCTCGGGCACGTCGGGATGCGTCGCCGTGAACCCCTTGACGTGCAGCTCGTAGATGACCGTGGCGTCCCACGGCACGTCGGGCCGGGCGTCGTCGCCCCACGGGAACGCGTCGTAGGTCAGTACCGAGCGGGGTACGCAGGCGGCCGAGTCGGCGGCCGAACCCGGGTAGACGCTCGGGTCGTCGGTGAAGTCGCCCTCGATCGCGCGCGCGTACGGGTCGACGAGCAGTTTGGCCGGGTTGTGGAACAGCCCGCGCGCCGGGTCGAACGGGCCGTCGACGCGGAACCCGTAGCGCTGGCCCGGGCCGACACCGGGCAGGTAGCCGTGCCACACGTGGTAAGTGCTGATGCTCAACGGCACGCGGGTCTCGGCGCCGGACTCGTCGAACAGGCAGACGGTGACTCCGGTGGCCGTCGTCGACCACAACGTGAAGTTCGTGCCCTCGCCGTCCCAGTGCGCACCCAGCGGGAACGGTGTGCCCGGCCAGGCCGTCGTCAGGCGGGCCGCGTCCACCTGCCGGACTGTAGTGGACGACCGGCCACGCCCGTGGTCGCCCGATTCGCAGGATGTTCATGGCCACGACTCAGTGAATATCGCGCGCAGGGGGTCATCCTGTTGGCATGACGACGAACGACCCGTACGGCACCGCGCCGCAGCCGGACCCGGACGAGGAGAGCTACACCCCGCCGCCGACCACCCGGGCGCCCGAGCAGTGGCCCACCGACTGGGCCGCGCCGCCGGTGCAGTACTACCCGGGCAGCGCCGGGTACCCGTCCGGTTCCTACGAGCGCAGC
>CAZZZE010000571.1:0-1668 GCA_964658365.1 uncultured Jatrophihabitantaceae bacterium | reverse complement strand
TCCTGGCCCGCTACGACAAGGTCGTCATCCCCGAGATGAACCTGGGCCAGCTGGCCACCCTCATCCGCGCCAAGTACCTCGTCGACGCGGTCAGCGTGACGCAGGTGCGTGGCATGCCGTTCAAGGCCGACGAGCTGTCCGAGATGCTGCTCGCCTCGATTGGAGCTGAGTGATCACCGTGACAACTGGCAACGCTGACCTGGGACTCAAGGCCAAGGACTTCAAGACCGATCAGGAGGTCCGCTGGTGCCCCGGCTGCGGGGACTACGCGATCCTGGCCGCGGTGCAGGGCTTCATGCCCGAGCTGGGGGTGCCGCGCGAGAACATCGTGTTCATCTCGGGCATCGGCTGCTCCTCGCGCTTCCCGTACTACATGAACACCTACGGCATGCACTCGATCCACGGCCGCGCGCCGGCGATCGCCACCGGGCTGTCCACGTCGCGCACCGATCTGTCGGTGTGGGTCGTCACGGGCGACGGCGACGCGCTGTCCATCGGCGGCAACCACCTGATCCACGCGCTGCGCCGCAACGTCAACCTCAAGATCCTGCTGTTCAACAACCGGATCTACGGGTTGACCAAGGGCCAGTACTCGCCGGCCTCCGAGCTCGGCAAGATCACCAAGTCCTCGCCGATGGGCTCGATCGACGCGCCGTTCAACCCGGTGTCGGTGGCACTGGGTGCGGAGGCGACGTTCGTCGGGCGCACGCTCGACTCCGACCGCAAGCACCTGCAGTCGGTACTGCGCGCGGCCGCCGACCACCAGGGCACCGCGCTCGTCGAGATCTACCAGAACTGCAACATCTTCAACGACGGCGCCTTCGACGTCCTCAAGGACTCAGAGACCCGCGACGACTGGACGATCCGCATGGAGCACGGCCAGCCGCTGCGCTTCGGTGCGGACGGGTCGAAGGCCGTGGTCCGCGACTCGTTCGGGGCACTGTCGGTAGAGGACGGCGTGGCCGCCGACGACCCGCGCGTGGTCGTGCACGACGCGCATCGCGACGACCCGTCGTACGCATTCGCGCTGTCGCGGCTGTCCTCCGGTGAGGCCGCGTACGCCCCGATGGGCGTCTTCCGCGACGTCGACCGGCCGGTCTACGACACGATGATGGCCGACCAGCTCGACCGTGCTGCCGCGAAGCAGCCCGGAGACGCCGCCGCGTTGCAGCAGCTCATCGCCGGTGCCGACACCTGGACCGTCGCCGGCTGAACTGTGGGCGACGTCCACGCGCCGGGTCCCTAGATCGGTCAGGAACGCTCGGCGATGAGCGCCTGGACGATCTGCGGCAGCTTCGTGGCTTCGGCCTTCGGCACGCAGGCCGCGACGCCGAGCCGCTCGGCCTCGGCCTGCACACCGACGTCGAGGAAGGCGCTGAACAGCACGATGATCTGATCGGGCCGGTCGGCGAGGATCTGCGTGGCCACCTCGAGCCCGCTCATGCCCGGCATCTGGTTGTCGAGCAGGATGATCGTCGGCACCGGCGGCGGGGCGAGCTCTTCAAGCTTGCGCAGCGCATCCGGCCCGTCGACCGCCTCGGCCGCCACGACGAAGCCCGAGCCCTCGAACACGGCGCCGGCCAGCATGCGCATGTCCTCCTCGTCGTCGACGATGAGGATGCTGCTGGTGGCGGACATCGAGGCCATCACGGGTCGTCTCGCTCTCTT
>CAZZZE010000570.1:0-1686 GCA_964658365.1 uncultured Jatrophihabitantaceae bacterium | reverse complement strand
ACCGCAAGCACCACATCCCGAACCTGCCGGCGTTCTGGGAGAAGTTCTACTTCCGCCCCGGCAACCTGGGTTACCCGGTCTTCCAGACCGCGGTCGGCCGCGTCGGCGTCTACATCTGCTACGACCGGCACTTCCCCGAGGGCTGGCGCGAGCTGGGCCTGAACAACGCCCAGATCGTCTTCAACCCCTCGGCCACCAAGCCCGGCCTGTCGAACCGGCTCTGGGACCTCGAGCAGCCGGCGGCGGCCGCCGCCAACCAGTACTTCATCGCGGCCAACAACCGCATCGGGCAGGAGATCGGCGAGTTCGGCGACGACGCCCCGCTGTTCTACGGCCGGTCCTACTTCGTCGACCCGCGCGGCAACTACGTCGGCGAGGTCGCCTCGCAGGACAAGGAGGAGATCGTCGCTCGCGACCTCGACCTCGACGTGATCAGCGCCGTGCGCAACGACTGGCAGTTCTACCGCGACCGCCGGCCCGAGTCCTACACGCGGACGACCCAGCCGTGAGCCTGCTGATCACGGGCGGCACGGTCGTCAGCTCGACCGGATCGTCCCTCCAGGACGTGCTCGTCGACGGTGAGCGGATCGTGGCGCTGCTGGCGCCCGGCTCGGCGGTGCTGGGCTCGATCACCGCCGACACGACGATCGACGCGACCGGCAAGTACGTCATACCTGGCGGTATCGACGCGCACACCCACATGGAGATGCCCTTCGGCGGCACCCAGGCATCCGACACGTTCGAGACCGGTTCGCGGGCGGCGGCCTGGGGCGGCACGACCACGATCGTCGACTTCGTCGTCCAGGCGCACGGCCAGCGCGTCCAGGACCAGGTGGCGCTCTGGCACGAGAAGGCCGCCGGCAACTGCGCTGTCGACTACGCCTTCCACCAGATCATCGGCGAGGTCACCGACGAGTCGCTCAAGGCGATGGACGAGCTCATCGACGAGGGCATCACCAGCTTCAAGCTGTTCATGGCCTACCCCGGCGTCTTCCTGTCCTCGGACGGGCAGATCGTGCAGGCCATGCAGACCGCGGCCGGCAACGGCGGCCTGATCATGATGCACGCCGAGAACGGCAGCGCGATCGACGTGCTCGTCCAGCAGGCCATCGCGCGCGGCGACACCGATCCGTACTTCCACGGAGTCACCCGGCCGTGGCAGACCGAGCAGGAGGCCACGCACCGGGCGGTGATGCTCGCCGACATGACCGGTGCGCCGCTCTACGTCGTCCACGTCTCGGCCAAGCAGGCGCTGGCCCGCATCGCCGAGGCCCGCAACGCCGGGCAGAACGCGTTCGCCGAGACCTGTCCGCAGTACCTCTACCTCTCCCTCGAGGACAACCTCGGCGCGCGCAGCGAGCAGTGGGGCGCATTCGAGGGCGCGAAGTGGGTCTGCTCGACGCCGTTGCGCTCGCGCGACGAGGGCCACCAGGACGAGCTGTGGCGCTACATCCGCACCGGCGACGTCACCACGGTGTCCACCGACCACTGCCCGTTCTGCATGAAGGACCAGAAGGACATGGGACGGGGCAGCTTCGCGCAGATCCCCAACGGCATCGGCTCGGTCGAGCACCGCATGGACCTGCTCTTCCAGGGCGTCGTCGACGGGCGGATCAGCCTCGAGAAGTGGGTCGACGTCTGCTGCACGACGCCCGCGCGGATGTTCGGCCTCTACGGTCGCAAGGG
>CAZZZE010000569.1:0-1696 GCA_964658365.1 uncultured Jatrophihabitantaceae bacterium | reverse complement strand
GGGTCGATCGCCGGGCACCTCGTCTACGAGGGCGGCGCCGGCTACACCGCCGCCAAGCACGGCGCCACTGCAGTAGTCGAGACGATGCGCCTGGAGTTCAACGGCAAACCGATCCGGGTCACCGAGGTCGCGCCCGGCATGGTGCACACCGAGGAGTTCTCACTGACCCGCCTGCGGGGCGACCAGGCCGCCGCCGACAAGGTCTACGAGGGCGTCGAGCAGCCGCTGGTGGCCGACGACATCGCCGACATGATCGCCTTCGCGGTGACCCGGCCCGCACACGTCAACGTCGATCTGCTGGTCGTCAAGCCGATCGCGCAGGCCGCGCCGCACAAGGTGGCGCGACACGCGAAGTAGCTCTCCTCCGCGCGCCGGCGGCGTGCGCGGCGAAGGCGTGAGCGTCGAGATCGTCACCCCGCGACACTGCAACACGCGGTAGACCGCATCTGACACTACTGCGCTAAACGCAGTAGTGTGCAGCGCATGGACACGACCCAGCTCCTCAAAGGCGTGCTCGACCTCGCCGTACTCGCGGTGCTGCGCGACGCCGACGGTTACGGCTACGACATCGTCCGGCGCCTGCGCGCGGCCGGATTGGACGAGGTCGGCGACGCCTCGGTGTACGGCACGCTGCGCCGGCTGTTCCAGGCCGGCGCGCTGACGACGTACGTCGAGGCCAGCGAGGAGGGCCCGCACCGCAAGTACTACGCGATCAACAAAGCGGGCCGGGCGCGGCTCGAGCTCTCGGCGAAGGTGTGGAACGACTTCGCCACCACCATGCAGAACCTGCTGATCGGAGACGTGGCATGAGCACCACGACGAGCGAGCTCGACGAGTATGTGACGGCGGTCCACGCCGCGCTGGCGGATCTGTCGGTGGCCGAGCGCGAGGACCTGCTCGACGACCTGCCGCAGCACCTCGCCGACGTGCAGGCCGACGCGCGTGCCAAGCATGGCGGCACGCTCGTCGAGCTGCTCGGCACACCGGAGGCCTACGCCGCCGAGTTGCGGGCAACGGCGGGGCTGGAAGCCTCTTCGCTTCCGAGGCCGTGGTGGCCGGCGGTGCGCGCCCGTCTCGTTCGCGCCGACGAGCAGCTCGGCTCGATGATCGGCTACCAGCGGTTCGTCGATCTTGTCCGCGCCCTGGCGCCCGCGTGGTGGGTGGCACGTGGCTGGCTGCTCGCCGCGTTCGTCACGGCCGCCACCGGCCGCTCCGGGAGGCGGGCACTGGTCCCGATGATCGGGGGCAACTGGGTCGCCGGCGCAGCCCTGCTCGTCGTTGCCGTGGTGGCGTCGGTCGCCCTCGGCCGTCGGGTGCTGCCCCGAACCTGGCAGCGAACGGCCGTCGCCGTCCTGGGAATCGCCCTGGCCGTCTACGGCGTCGCGCTCGTGCGGCATGCGTTCGAGCCGACCACCTACTACGTCGAGAGCAACGACAACGTCGACGGCAGCGACGTCTCAGGTGTCAGCAACGTCTATCCGGTGGGCCCCGACGGCACGGTGCTGAAGAACGTCCGGCTCTTCGACCAGGACGGCAACCCGATCTCGCTCGGCACCGACTGCCCAGTGGACGCGCCGACGGACGCCGACGGCGTGGTCGACGAGTCTGCCACCACCGCCCCGACCTATCCGCTCACCTGCCCTGCCGATGCAGGGCCGTTCCCGTCCGGACACGGCACGCCGCTGCCCGCCACGTC
>CAZZZE010000568.1:0-1697 GCA_964658365.1 uncultured Jatrophihabitantaceae bacterium | reverse complement strand
GCCTCGTGCGCGGCAGTGATCCCGGCCAGGGCCGCCGGCTGCCCCGGCAGGAGCACGGCCACCCAGCGACGCTGCCGCTGCGTCAGGGTCGAGTTGTGCAGCACCACGACCTGCCGCCCGAACGTCTGCCAGCGCCGGGCCGCGACGGCGGCACGCACCTGGTCGCGCCCCACGCCGCGCCGGAGGAGTTGTGCGCGGGTGACGACTGCGCTTTGCCGGACCACGAGCTGTTCCCAGCTCCGTGGGGCGGCGTGCCACTGTCGACCGGCGGCGGAGTGCATCCCTCGACCGTCGCGCATCCGCTCGGCTGAGGTCCGCTGCGATCCGGCGACTGTGGAGAACGCTCGCCGCCGTCCACACGTCCGCCCACCGACTTGTTATCGCTCGGCAGGGCTTGGACGCCGCTTAGCGATAACAAGTCGGTCGGGGACCCGGTGATCGACGGCGGTTACCCTCCAGGACGTGAACCTCGCCGTCGCCGTGCCCTTCGGCGTGGCGTCGGCGGTCGTGTACGGCACCTCGATCGTCGTGCAGCACCGGGTCGCGCAGGAGCACGCCGACGACGGCGCGGAGAGCGCCAAGGGCCTGATGCGCCTCGTCCGGCACCCGGTGTTCCTGCTCGCCATCGCCGGCGACCTGGTCGGGTTCATCTTCAACATCGTCGCCCTGTCGGCGGGCAACGTGGTCGTCATCCAGCCGCTGGTGGTGCTGATGCTGCCCGTCGCGCTGGCCGTCAGCGTCATCATGGGCGCGCCGCGACCGACCCGGGCGAGCTATCTCGGCTGCGTCGGCCTGCTCGGCGGTCTCGGCGTCTTCCTGGCCCTGATCGGTGAGCCGGCGACCGAGAGCGTGCCCCGTCCGCGGCACATCCTGATGGCCGTGCTCGCCGTCCTGGTCATCGGTGGGCTGCTCGTCCTGCTGGCCTCCGGCCGCGGGCGGACGTTTCGTGGCGCGGTCTACGGCGGTGTCGCCGGCGCCTACTTCGGGACGCTCGCGGTCATGGTCGACGCCGCCTCGGACCGGGTCAGCGCGCAGGGCGTCGGGGCGCTGTTCACCACGCCGCGGGGCGCGGTCCCGCTCCTCGGCGTCATCCTGCTCGGCGCTGCCGGGATCGCGCTGACCCAGCTGTCGTTCCAGGTCGGCGCCCTCGGCGCCACGCTGCCGGCCAACCTGGCCGCCGACCCGGCCATGGGCGTCATCTTCGGTGCGGTGCTGCTGCGCGAGCACGTCCCGCTCTCGCTGCCGCACCTGGTCGGCTACCTGCTGTGCCTGGCCGCGGTCGTCGCCGGGGCCGTCGCACTGGCCCAATCCCGGGCCAGGTACGCCGAACGGCCACCGCAGCACCCCGACCGGGCCGGTGCGAGACTGGTTCCATGACGGCCCCGGCGCAGGACAGCTCGCTGGAGCGGCCCGTCCGCGCGACGCTCGACAAGCGGCCCCGCGAGGTCGCGCAGATGTTCGACGGCGTCGCCCGCCGCTACGACCTCACCAACACCGTGCTGTCCTTCGGGCAGGACCGCCGCTGGCGCCGCCGCACCCGGCAGTGCCTCGAGCTGACGCCCGGGCAGCGCGTCCTCGACCTCGCCGCAGGCACCGGGGTGTCGACGGCCGAGCTCACCCGGGGCGGCGCCATAGCCGTCGCCTGCGACTTCTCCCTCGGCATGCTGCGCGCCGGCCGCCGCACCAAGCGCCGGGCG
>CAZZZE010000567.1:0-1699 GCA_964658365.1 uncultured Jatrophihabitantaceae bacterium | reverse complement strand
GTGCGCACCTTCGGCACCGACACGCTGGCCGTCCTCGACCCGTCGACCGGCGAGCTGGTCGACGTCGAGCTGCCCGGCCACACGTCGCTGGCGCTGGGCGGCCGGCGCGGCAACGAGGTGCTGCTCTCGACCGGCGGGGCGAAGGTCGTCGACGGCCTGCGCCGCCTCGACCTCGGGACGTCCACGCTCACCGACGTCCGCCTCGACGCCGACGACCTGCCCGACGCGCGGTACTTCCCCGACGCCGAGCCGATGACCTTCCACGGCGCGCAGGGGCGCGAGGTCCACGCGATCGTGTACGCGCCGGCGAACCCCGACTTCGCAGCGCCCGAGAGCGAGCGGCCGCCCTTCGTCGCGTTCGTGCACGGCGGCCCCACGGCGCGGGTCAAGCCGCGCATGGACGTCCTGATCGCCTACTTCACCAGCCGCGGCATCGGCGTCGTCGACGTCAACTACGGCGGGTCCACCGGCTACGGCCGCGAGTACCGCGACCGGCTGCGCGGGCAGTGGGGCCTGGTTGACGTCGAGGACACCGTCGCCGCGGTGCTGGGGCTTGCTGACGCCGGACTCGCCGACCGCGCCCGGCTGGCGATCGAGGGCGGCTCGGCCGGCGGCTGGACGGTGCTGGCCGCGTTGACCACGTCCGACGTCTTCGCGTGCGGCACGTCGTTCTTCGGGGTCGCCGAGCTGCTGCAGTTCGCCGCCGACACCCACGACTTCGAATCGCGCTACCTCGACGGCCTGATCGGTCCACTGTCCGAAGCCCGCGAGCTGTACGACACCCGCGCGCCGCTGAACAACGTCGCGGGGCTGTCCTGCCCGGTGTTGCTGCTGCAGGGTCTCGACGACCCGATCGTCCCGCCGTCGCAGGCCGAACTGTTCCGCGACGCCCTGCTCGCCAAGGGCATCCCGCACGCCTACCACGCCTACGAGGGCGAGTCGCACGGCTTCCGCAAGCGCGAGACGATCATCGACGCGCGCGAATCGGAGCTGTCGTTCTACGGGCAGATCATGGGCTTCGAGACGCCGGGCATCCCGCGTCTCGAGCTCTGGCGGCCGTGACTGCGCGGCCGCTCAGCGAGATCCTCGACCCGGGTTGGGCGGTCGCGCTCGAACCCGTCGCCGACCGGATCGCCGCGATGGGCCAATTCCTGCGCGCCGAGATCGCGGCCGGGCGGCGCTATCTGCCGGCCGGACAGTACGTGCTGCGCGCGTTCACCCAGCCCTTCGCCGACGTCCGCGTGCTCATCGTCGGTCAGGACCCGTACCCGACCCCGGGACACCCGATCGGGCTGTCGTTCGCCGTCGAGCGGGACGTCCGCCCGATCCCGCGCAGCCTGGCCAACATCTACCGCGAGCTGCAGTCCGACCTCGGCGTCGAGCCCGCCCCGCACGGCGACCTGACGTCCTGGACGCAGCACGGCGTGCTGCTGCTCAACCGCTGCCTCACCGTCGCGCCGGGAGCGTCCGCGTCGCATCGCGGCAAGGGCTGGGAGGCCGTCACCGACCAGGCGATCCGCGCGCTCGTCGCCCGCGATCAGCCGCTCGTGGCCATCCTGTGGGGCAAGGACGCGCAGACCCTCCGGCCCTTGCTCGGCTCGACGCCGCGGGTCGAGTCCGTGCACCCGAGCCCGATGTCCGCCTCCGGCGGCTTCTTCGGCTCGAAACCGTTCAGCCGGGCCAACGCCCTGCTCGTCGA
>CAZZZE010000566.1:0-1704 GCA_964658365.1 uncultured Jatrophihabitantaceae bacterium | reverse complement strand
TGCCGACGTACAGCGCGATGTCGCGCGGGCGCAGGAAGAAGAACTCGGTGTCGTTCTCGGCATCGGTGAGCACGAGTTCGCGGGAGTCGACGCGCTGGCGGTAACCGGCCTCGATGAGCATCTGGCTGGCGGGCTCGGCGAGCGAACCCTTGTTCGGAACGGCGATGCGGAGCATGGGCAACCTGTCGGTAGGCGGCGGGGGCGGGTGGCTCTACAGATGTCGGTAGACGTCGTCGAGCCCGATCCCCTTGCCCAGCATGATCACCTGGATGCGGTAGAGCAGCTGGCTGATCTCCTCGGCCGTCCGGTCGCGCGACTCGTGCTCGGCGGCCATCCAGACCTCGGCCGCCTCCTCGACGACCTTCTTGCCCTGCTCGTGCACGCCGGCGTCGAGGGCGAGGACCGTGCCCGAACCGGCCGGCCGGTCGCGCTGGCGGTCGGTGAGCTCGGCGAACAGCTGGTCGAAGGTCTTCATCGCGTCCTCGAGGGTACCGGCGCGGGCTCAGCCTCCGGACGCGCGCCTCAGCCGCCACGGCCGCAGGTGCCGGTACCCGCGAACCGCGATCGGGCGCAGCGGGCGCAGCACGAAGCCGTCGTCGCCGGCCAGGGCCTCGGACAGACCCTCGTCGGCCAGGACGGACTCGGGCCGCGCGACCGACGTCAACCGGCTGGCGATGTTCACGCTCTGCCCGAACACGTCGCCGAGGCGGCTGACGATCTCGCCGTAGGCGATGCCGGCCCGCAGAGGGGGCAGCGCCTCGTCGTCGGCGGCCCGCTCGACCAGATCCAGGGCGATGGCCGCGGTGTCGGCCGGGGTGTCGGCGACGAAGAGGATATCGTCGCCGATCGTCTTGACGACCTGCCCGTGGTGGTCGGAGACGACGTCGGTGGCCAGCGACTCGAAGGCGGTGAGCACCTGGCGCAGCTCGGCCTCGGTCGATTGCCGGGTCAGGGAGGTGAACCCGGCCATGTCGACGAAGCCGACGCCGCGCCGGACGGTCGAGCCGGATGACGCCCCGACGTTCGACGCGGCGCGGGAGAAGTACGCGGCCAGCTGGCGGCGCCACACGTAGTCGTGCAGCTCGGTGACCACCGGCGTCAGGGAGTCCATCAGGTCGGTGAGGGCGTCGCGCCCGCCCTCGGCGAACAGCTCGGGTCGCCGGCCGATGATCTCGAGCACGAGCTGGCCCTGCCAGGACGCCAGCCGGGCGAACGTCTGGCCGATGATGCGTGTCATCGAGCGCATCAGGTCCTCGTCGATCTCACCTATCGAGCGCAGGGCCTCGACGTTGGCGAGGGCCCGCACGTCGGCGTCGGTGAACGCCCGCTCGCCGTCGTCGGCGACCGCGAAGCCCAGGGCGCGCCACAACCGCCGTACCTCGTCGAGCTCGCGACCGGACTGCTCCGCGATCTGCAGGCGGGTGTAGGTGCGTGGGCCGCCCAGCAGCCGCGCCTCCACCGAGTCCAGCAGCGCCTGCAGCTCTGCCGCCTCGGCGTCGGGATCGGGGTCGGTCACCGGAGGTCTAGCTGGTGTGGACGATGAGCACGTCGGTGCCGGCGTGCCGGGCCACGTCGAGCGGGACCGAGCCGAGGATGCGCCCGGTCAGGGTGTTGAGCCCGACGTTGCCGACGACCAGCAGGTCCGCGCCGCGCTCGGCGACCACGCCGACCAGCGCGGCGGACGGCTTGCCCTGCACCGACACG
>CAZZZE010000565.1:0-1707 GCA_964658365.1 uncultured Jatrophihabitantaceae bacterium | reverse complement strand
GGCCTGCCAGTCGGCGTCGGTCTCGTGCGGTGCGCCGTAGATCAGGTCGAGGTTGACGTGCTCGAACCCGGCCGCACGGGCCTCGGCCACGGCCTGCTCGGGGCGGCCCGGGCGGTGGGTGCGGTCGAGCACGGCGAGCACCTTCGGCACTGCCGACTGCATGCCGAGCGAGATGCGGGTGAACCCCGCCTCGCGCAACGCGCCGAGGTAGCCGGGCGCCACGGTCTCCGGGTTGGCCTCGGTGGTGATCTCGACGTCGTCGGCCAGCGCGAAACGCTCGCCGATCTCGCGGATGATCAGCCCGAGGTGCTCGGCGGGCAGCAGTGTCGGCGTGCCGCCACCGAAGAAGATCGTCGATACCGGCGGCACGGCGTCGCCGAGCACGTCGGCCGCCAGGCGCAGCTCCCGCAGGACGGTGTCGGCGTAGCTGCCGCGGCTGACACCGGGACCGAGCTCCTCGGCGGTGTAGGTGTTGAAGTCGCAGTAGCCGCAGCGGGTGGAACAGAACGGCACGTGGACGTACATCCCGAACGCGACGTCGGCGGCCCCCGCCAGCGCGTGGCGCCCGAGGCGCCCGTCGGGCGGCGGCGGGTCACCTTCGGGCAGAGCGGACGGCACGCTGCCCAGTGTGCGGCACCGGGCTAGGCGGTGGGCCCCGGGCGTCCCGGCGTCCGGCGGTGCAGCAGCGGGCCGGGCCGACCTGCGCCACGACCCATCGCGTCGACGAAGCGACCCAGCACGTCGTCGGCGGCATGGCGCGGCACCCAGCCGAGAGCCCGCAGCCGCGCGACGTCGAGCAACGGGCTCTGCACCGCCAGGTCGACCCAGCCCGGCTCGGTGGGCTGCAGCCTGGCCCGGTAGGTCAGGTCGGCGGCCGTGCGCAGCACCGAGGGCGACAGGGCGGGACCGACGCCGCCGAAGACGGCCGCGAAGCGGTTGCGGTCGATGACCGGTTCAGCGGCGACGTTGAACGCGCCACCCGCCCGTTCGCGCAGGACGAGCTCGATGGCCGCTGCCATGTCGTCGCTGTGCACGACCTGGAAGGACATCGCGTCGGTGAACGGCGCGAAGCGCACCAGCGGCCGCCGGATCACCGCCTTCGGCACCAGCCGGCCCAGGAAGTAGCGCGCGACCTCGCTGGCCGCGGCGTCCTGGAAGATCAGGCCCGGCCGCATGCGGGTGACCACCGTGTGCGCCTCGGCGGCCGACACGATGTCCTCGGCGGCCGCCTTGTCGACGCTGTAGGTCAGCGACGGGATGCCGGTGGTCGGCCAGTTCTCGTCGACCGGTTCCTTCGGGCCGGGCCCGTAGGCACCCACCGACGACTGGTGGACGAAGTGCGGGACGTCGGCGGCGATGACCGCCTCGGTCACCGCCTTCGTACCGCCCTGGTTGATGCGTCGCATGTCGTCGCGGTGGCCGAACGGTTGCAGCATCCAGGCCAGGTGGACGACCGCGTCCGCGCCGGCGAACACGTCGGTCAGGCGCTGTGCCGCGCCCTCGGCGCCGACGTCGACGCGCTGCCAGTCCGCCCAGTCGTAGGGGCGCATCGCCGCGGGCTTGCGGCGGCTGACGCCGACGAGTTCGTGCTCACCACCGCCGAGTCGCAGCAGCAGGGACGTGCCGACGTTGCCGGAGGCTCCGGTGATGACGATGCGCATGCCGTGGACCTACCCGGACCGGCCACCCCCGTGACGATCAGCGGTT
>CAZZZE010000564.1:0-1733 GCA_964658365.1 uncultured Jatrophihabitantaceae bacterium | reverse complement strand
TCGAGACCCTGCAGGACCTCGTCGTGGCCGCCGTGCGCGACGCGCACCGCGCGGTCGGCGAGCTCGCGGCCGAAAAGATGGGCCCGGTCACCGGCGGGCTCGGCGGCGGCCTCGGCATCCCCGGCCTCTGACCGCGGCGAGCACACCACCACATGTACGAGGGCGCCGTCCAGGACCTCATCGACGAGCTCGGACGGCTGCCCGGCGTGGGTCCGAAGAGCGCCCAGCGCATCGCGTTCCACCTGCTCGCCACCGAGGCGGTCGACGTCGAGCGGCTGGCCAGCACGCTGATCCGGGTCAAGAACGAGGTCAAATTCTGCTCGATCTGCGGCAACGTCGCGCAGGCCGACGTCTGCCGGATCTGCAGTGACGACCGCCGCGACGCCACGGTGATCTGCGCCGTCGAGGAGCCCAAGGACGTCGTGGCCGTCGAGCGCACCCGCGAGTTCCGCGGCCGCTACCACGTGCTCGGCGGCGCGATCAGCCCCATCGACGGCATCGGGCCCGACGACCTGCGCATCCGCGAGCTGCTGACCCGGCTGCGCGACGGCGTCGTCACCGAGATCATCCTGGCCACCGACCCGAACCTCGAGGGCGAGGCGACGGCCACCTACCTCGCCCGCCTGCTCGCGCCCATGGGCCTCACCGTCACCCGGCTGGCCAGCGGGCTGCCGGTGGGCGGCGACCTCGAGTACGCCGACGAGGTGACGCTCGGCCGCGCCTTTTCGGGTCGCCGCCGCGTCGACTGACCTGCACCGTGCACCCCGAACCGGCCGACGCGGGCCCGCCCCGGCGACCCTGGGTGTTCTGGCCGGCGCTGCTCGTGGCGCTGACCCTGGTCGTCGGGGGCGCGGTCACGGCGGTCGCCGGCTACGCCGGCACCCGCGGTCCGGCAGGTGCCGTCCGCGGCTACTTCGCAGCCCTGCAACGCTCGGACGCCCCCTCGGCGCTCGGTTTCGGCGACGTCCCGTCCGGCCCCCGGCAGCTACTGACGTCGGCGGTGCTGCGCGAGCAGCAACGGGTGGCACCGATCGTCGAGCTGCGCGTCGGAACGGTACGGCGCGCCGGTAGCCGGGCCGAGGTCGCCGTCTCCTACGTCCTGCGTTACCGCACCGGCGACGCGGCGGTGTCGGCGCGCATTCCGGTGCACGACGCCGACGGCGGCTGGCGGCTCGACGCGGCGGCCGTGCGCACGCGGTTGCAGCTCGGGTCGGCGAACCAGCGGGCGTCGATGCTCGGGCGCACGGTGCCGGTCGGCGAGGTGCTCGCCTTCCCCGGGGCGCCGCCCCTTCGATTCGACTCCGACTACCTCGCCCTCGAGCCCGACGTCGGCATCCTGCCGACCGGCACCGCGGCCCGGGTCTTCTCGGTGACCCTCACGGGCGCCGGTCGAGCCGCTGCGCAGGGCGCCGTACTCGCGGCGCTGCAGCGCTGCCTGGCGCTGCCCGACCCGACCTGCCCGCTGCCCGAGGGCCGCTACCTGCCGGGCAGCGTCCGCGGTTCCGTCGACGGCACGCCGGCGAACGTCCAGGTGTCGCTGTTCACGACCCAGGTGGGGACGCTCGAGTTCACCGCCGACGTGCCGGTGCTGGCCAGCAGCTACCGCCGCCTGGATTTCCTGAACCGGGTGAGCACCGGGCACGGCCGGCTGACGCTGGCCGTGCATGCGATCGCGGTGGTGCGTCCACCGTTGACCGTCGCCTGGCTCGCGCCGTGATCCGCCGGGTCGTGAT
>CAZZZE010000563.1:0-1736 GCA_964658365.1 uncultured Jatrophihabitantaceae bacterium | reverse complement strand
CCGCTGGTCTTGACCTGCGTGCACGAGAAGCAGATGCCCATGCGGCAGCCGTGCTCGGGGGAGAGCCCGGCGGCCTCGGCCTGCTCGAGCAGGGTGTCGCCGGCATTCTCAGTGGCGAGGTCGCCGAAGGTGGTCGTGCCCACGACGTCTCCGTCGAGCGGCACCACCGGCGCGGGTGCGAAGTCCTCGGTGAACAACCGGGCCGCCAGGCCACGGTCCGCGAAGTGCGCGCCGACGGACGCCATCAGTCCGGGCGGCCCACAGAGGTAGGTGTGCGCGTCGGCGTACCACGGCGCGACCTCGTCGAGGTGCGACTGCTCGAACAGCCCCCGGAGGTCCCCGCCGAGGTAGTCGGTGTAGGCCAGCACCAGACGGACGTTGTCGTGCCTGGCAGCGAGCTCCCGCAGCTCGTCGAGGTAGGAGACGTGCTGCGGGCCGAACGCGTAGTGCAGGAACACGACCTCGCCACGGTGGTCCTCGTCGCACAGCGTGCGCAGCATCGACATCACCGGGGTGATGCCACTGCCGCCGCTGACGAGCAGGATCTTCTCCGGCCGGGGCGTCGGCAGGCGGAACGTGCCGTCGGCCTGGCTGAGCCCGACGACCAGACCGGGCTGCGCGTGGGTGTGCAGGTACTGCGAGACGAGACCCTCGGGGTGCGCCTTCACGGTCAGCTCGATGAGCCCGTCACGGCGGTGCTGCGAATCGGCCGGTGAGTAGCAGCGGGTGCGGCGCACGCCGTCGATGTCGACCGACACCGACACGAACTGGCCGGCCTGGAATCCCTTCCACTGCCGGGTGGGCCGCAGCGTGAGGCGAACGCTGTCGTCCGTGGCGTGGTGCACGGCGGTCACCTCGGCCCGCAGTTCGCGCAGCGTCAGCATCGGGTGGACGAGCTCGAGGTAGCGGTCGACGCCGTGCGGCGTGGCCAGCGCCTCGACCATGCTCAACGGCGAGAAGCGCCGCGGGCCGGCGAGCCGGCGGGGGCTGAGCAGGGACATCGCAATCTCCTCTCGTTCAGTGAACGACTGTGCACTAACTAGTGTGTCGAGGTCGGCGCCGACCTGTCAACGCAGGCGCGGGTGACGGCGGGCACGTGCGCGTAGCCTCGGGCTGTGTCCGAGGGGAGATCTCGCGCCGAGCGCAAGGAGCGCACGCGGCAGAAGTTGCTCGACGTCACCCTGCGGTTGATGTCCGAACGCAGCCTGTCGAGCATCAGCCTGCGCGAGGTGGCCCGCGACGCCGGCATCGTCCCGACCGCGTTCTACCGGCACTACGCCTCGATGGACGCCCTCGGCGTCGACCTCGTCGACGAGTGCATGCGACCGCTGCGGCAGATGATGCGCGAGGCCCGGCGCGGGCGCACAGCGCACAGCGACATCATTGCCGACACCGTGCAGTCCCTGGCCCGGCACGTGAAGGCGCACCCCGAGCAGTTCCGCTTCCTGACCCGCGAACGGTACGGGGGCGTCGGGCCGGTGCGCCGTGCCATCGCCACCGAGCTACGCATGTTCACCAGCGACCTCACCGTCGACCTCGCGCGGCTGACCGCCGGGCTGGACTGGACGGCCGAGGACCTCGAGATGGCCGGCGACCTCATGGTCACGACGATGCTCGGCACCGTGCTGAACCTGCTCGAGGTCGACGACCGCCACCCCGAGGACGGCGAGCTGCAGCTCGACCTCGCCGAACGCCAGCTGCGGCTCATCGTTCTCGGCATGGCTGCCTGGCGCAGC
>CAZZZE010000562.1:0-1747 GCA_964658365.1 uncultured Jatrophihabitantaceae bacterium | reverse complement strand
CCGATCTCCGGCTGGGACGGGTATTGATCACCCCGGGCCGGGTCAGGCAGCGGCGGCGATCAACGCGATCTCGATGAGCCACGCGGGCTGCGCGAGGGCCGGCACCGTCACCAGCGTGCTGGCCACCCGCCGGCCGCCCAGGAACCCGTCGCGCGCCGCCATCGCCTGGCCCAGGCCGTCGCCCATGGCCGCCGCCACGACGTAGGTCGTCACGCTCACGACGTCCTCCGGGCCCATGCCGGCGTCGGCGAGGATCGCGCCGAGGTTCGCCCAGACGACCTCGGCCTGGGCCGCGACGCCGCCGGGCACCTGCCCGTCGGGTGTGACCGGGACGACGCCCGAGGTGTGCAGCCACCGCCTCGTGTCCGTGCTCAGGACGGCGTGGGCGTAGTTCGCCGCTGGTGGTGCGATCGATTCGGGCCGGACGGCGCGCAGCATGGGCCGACCTTAGATCGATCCTGAGCTCGACGGTGTCGCCCTCCGACGGTCGCAACGACATGGCGCGGCCCACCGCGACCGGACCGTGACCGCGGAAACCCAGTGTTCATGGCCGGGAAATGCCACGTAGACGTCGGGGAACGAGGTTGAACCCGTGCAGCGGGCCGGGACGACGACGTGGACGACGGCGGTGCGCCGGTGCCCGAAGTCGATGTTGCACGGACCGTGCGCCGGGGTGGCCGCGGACGGCTCCTGCGAGGTGCCGGACGTCGGATCGTGCAGCTTCCTCGACGTCCCGGCAGACCAGTGGCCCTACGAGCCGATCGCGGCTGCGCCCGCACCGGCCCGGTCGGTCCGTCCGCCGATCGTCGTCGCCGACATCCCGGCCGCGGCGCTGGACGCCGGGTCGCTGCGCACGGTGGGCGCCATCCTCGCCGGCAACGTCGACGCGGGCCTCACCGGCGACCACGCGCTGGGCCGCGTGCAGTTCCCTCCGTCGTACCGCGTCCGCGCCCTCACCGACGCCGGAGTGCCGACGTGGGCCGGGCTGAACTGCCGCGACCGCAACCGGGTCGCCCTCGAGGGCGAGCTCGCCGCGTGCGTCGACGCCGGCGCAGCCGGGCTGCACTGCGTCACCGGCGACCATCCCGCGCGCGGGGATCGCGCCGACGCGCTCGCCGTCTTCGACCTCGACGCCGTCGGCCTCGTCCGCCTCGCGGCGGGGCGCGGCGTCGCGGTCTCGGTCGCGCACGCCCCGGCCGCCCCGCCGAGCGCGATCCGGCTGCCTCGCCTGCTGGCCAAGGTGGCGGCCGGCGCCGACACGGTCTTCGTCGATCACTGCGGCGGGCCGCTACAGGTGGCGCAGGCCGCGGCGGCGCTGCGCGGCGCCGGGTTCGACGGGCAGGTCATCGCCTGCGTCCCGGTCGTCACCGATGCCGAGTCCGCGCAGGTCCTGCTGTCGTTCGCGGCCGGGCGCGTCCCGACCGGGTACGTCGAGTCGGTGCTCGACGCCGACGACCGGCACGCGGCCGGGGTGTCCGCCGCCCTCGAGCTGTGCCGCGAGATGCTGCGGGCCCCCGGCGTGGACGGCGTCGACCTCTCCGGCGGCACTCGGCCCGGTCGCGAGCTCGCCGCCGCCGAGGCGCTCGCCGAGATCGGCCGCGGCGTCCGGGCATCGGTCTGCGAACCGGCATGAGCACGCTGCTGCGCAACGCGCACCTGGTCGACGGCACGACGACCGACGTGCTGCTCGACGGCGAGCACGTCGCCGCCGTGGGCGTCGGCAGCACGGCCGGCAGCGCCGGCAGCA
>CAZZZE010000561.1:0-1755 GCA_964658365.1 uncultured Jatrophihabitantaceae bacterium | reverse complement strand
CCACCGCCCTCACCGAGGCCGGGTACGTCGGCGAGGACGTCGAGAACATCCTGCTGAAGCTGATCCAGGCCGCCGACTACGACGTGAAGCGGGCCGAGACCGGCATCATCTACATCGACGAGGTCGACAAGATCGCCCGCAAGGCCGAGAACCCGTCGATCACCCGCGACGTGTCCGGCGAGGGCGTGCAGCAGGCGCTGCTGAAGATTCTCGAGGGCACCGCCGCCTCGGTGCCGCCGCAGGGCGGCCGTAAGCACCCGCACCAGGAATTCATCCAGATCGACACGACGAACGTGCTGTTCATCGTCGGTGGCGCCTTCGCCGGCCTCGACACCCTGATCGAGAACCGGGTCGGCAAGAAGGGTCTGGGCTTCGGTGCCGAGTTGCACACGAAGTTCGACAAGGAGACCAAGGACGTCTTCGGCGACGTCATGCCCGAGGACCTCATCAAGTTCGGGTTGATCCCCGAGTTCATCGGCCGCCTGCCGGTCATCACCTCCGTGCGCCCCCTCGATCAGAGCGCGCTCGTCGAGATCCTCACCGAGCCCAAGAACGCGCTCGTGCGCCAGTACGCGAAGCTCTTCGAGCTCGACAACGTCGAGCTCGAGTTCTCCGACGACGCCCTCGAGGCCATCGCCGACCAGGCCGTCCTGCGTGGCACCGGGGCGCGTGGCCTGCGGGCGATCATGGAGGAAGTTCTGCTCTCGGTGATGTACGAGGTGCCCTCCCGCGAGGACGTCGCCCGGGTCGTCATCACCCGCGAGACCGTGCTCGACCACGTCTACCCGACGCTTGTCCCGCGGGAGCCCGCCAAGCGCGAGCGCCGCGAGAAGTCCGCCTGACCCTCCGCGCCTCGACGGTGTAGCGCCGCCCGGCGGACACGCCGGCGCGGAACCGGTTCCTGCATCAGTGTTGCCGCAGGGCGAGCGTCGCGAGGGTGTCCCGGCGACACCCCTCGGGGTCGTCGTGCAGCCGGCGGTGTGAGAAGCGCAGTGTCACCCAGCCGGCCGCGGCGAGGGCTGCGTCCCGGCGACGGTCGCGTTCGCGCTGCTCGCGGGTCGAGTGCCAGCGCTCACCGTCCAGCTCCACCGCGACCCGTTCAGCGATGAACGCGAGGTCGAGCCGATACCGGGCGCCGCGGATGCTCAGCCGGTGCTGGCGCACCCCGTGCTCGAAGCCCGGGCCGCGGAAGACCGCGGCGTGCCCCCAGATCTCGAGTTCGCTCTCGGGGTGGCCGCCCCGGTGCGCACGGCCGCGATCGCCGACGCCCGTTGGTCCCGGCCTTGTTGCAGGGACCACGAGTCGACCACGCTGGCCGCGACACAGGTGGTCACGAGACCGCCGACACGGTGCAGGGTCGGGAACCGCGCGACCCGGTGGACCGCGAGGCCCGCTTGCGGGCGCAGGACGCGCTGCGCCGGGACGCTGACGTGGATGGCCTCGGGCCGTTCGTCGAGCAGGCCCCACCGGTGCAGGCCGGTGAGATGGCTCAGCGCCACCGGCGACCCGACGCTGGCCTGCGCGCCGCGCACCTCGTCGTCGAGCTCACCAGCGGGGACTTGCTCCAGCAGCCGGCAGCGGGACGCGACTCCGCCGTAGCGGATCAGCACCTCGTCGACCGCCGCGCGCACGCGTCGAGCCTGCCGTGGCTAGCCGGCCGCTGCGCGGGCCTGTGGACGACGCCGCTCCATGTAGCGCCACCCGGCGGACGCGCCGACGATCCGCCGGCTAGCGCAACACCGTCGACGCCTGGAA
>CAZZZE010000560.1:0-1762 GCA_964658365.1 uncultured Jatrophihabitantaceae bacterium | reverse complement strand
CGGATCCGGCCCGGATTCGCAACTTCTGCATCATCGCGCACATCGACCACGGCAAATCGACGTTGGCCGACCGCATGCTGCAGCTCACCGGGGTCGTCGACGAACGGCACGCCCGTGCGCAGTACCTCGACCGCATGGACATCGAGCGCGAGCGCGGCATCACGATCAAGAGCCAGAACGTCCGCCTGCCGTGGACGAGCCGCGAGACGGGTGTCGCACACGTCCTGGACATGATCGACACTCCCGGGCACGTCGACTTCACCTACGAGGTCAGCCGCAGCCTGGCCGCGTGCGAGGGGGCGATCCTGCTCGTCGACGCGGCGCAGGGCATCGAGGCGCAGACCCTGGCCAACCTGTACCTCGCCCTCGAGAACGACCTGCAGATCATCCCGGTGCTCAACAAGATCGACCTTCCGGCCGCGCAGCCCGACCTCTACGCCGCCGAGATCGCGCACATCCTGGGCTGCGAGGCCGACGACGTCCTGCGCATCAGCGCCAAGACCGGGCAGGGCGTCGCCGAGGTCCTCGACCGCGTCTGCCGCGACATCCCGGCACCGGTGGGCGACGCCGACGCCGCTCCGCGCGCAATGATCTTCGACTCGGTCTACGACATCTACCGCGGCGTGATCACCTACATCCGCGTCATCGACGGCCACTTCACGCCCCGGCAGCGGATCAAGATGATGTCGACGGGCGCCACCCACGAATTGCTCGAGATCGGCGTCATCTCGCCCGAGCCGGTGCCCACCGGCGGGCTGTCGGTCGGCGAGGTCGGCTACCTGATCACCGGCGTGAAGGACGTCCGTCACTCGCGGGTCGGTGACACCGTCACGGATCTGGCCAAGCCGGCGAAGGAGTCGCTGGGCGGCTATCGCGACCCGCGTCCGATGGTCTACTCGGGCCTGTATCCGCTCGACGGGTCCGACTACCCGATCCTGCGCGACGCCCTCGACAAGTTGCGCCTCAACGACGCCGCCCTGGTCTACGAGCCCGAATCGAGCGCGGCCCTTGGCTTCGGCTTCCGCTGCGGCTTCCTCGGCCTGCTGCACCTCGAGATCACCCGCGACCGCCTCGAGCGCGAGTTCAACCTCGACCTGATCAGCACCGCGCCCAACGTCGTCTATCGGGTGCTGCTGGAGGACGGCGAGGAGTACATCGTCACCAACCCCTCGGACTGGCCCAGCGGCAAGAAGATCGCCGAGACGCACGAGCCCGTCGTGAAGGCGATGATCATCGCGCCCAGCGACTACATCGGCGCGATCATGGAGCTGTGCCAGGAGCGACGCGGCCAGCTCGGCGGCATGGACTACCTGTCCGAGACCCGCGTCGAGCTGCGCTACACCCTGCCGCTCGGCGAGATCATCTTCGACTTCTTCGACCAGCTCAAGTCCCGTACCCGAGGTTATGCCAGCCTCGACTACGAGCTGTCCGGCGAGCAGGCGTCCGACCTCGTCAAGGTCGACATCCTGCTGCAGGGCGAGCCGGTCGACGCGTTCTCGGCGATCGTGCACAAGGACAAGGCGTACGCCTACGGGACGTCCATGACCGGCAAACTGCGCAAGCTCATCCCGCGCCAGCAGTTCGAGGTGCCGATCCAGGCCGCGATCGGGGCGCGAGTCATCGCCCGCGAGAACATCAGTGCGATCCGCAAGGACGTGCTGGCCAAGTGCTACGGCGGTGACATCACCCGCAAGCGCAAGCTGCTCGAGAAGCAGAAGGAGGGCAAGAAGCGGATGAAGATGGTCGGCCGCGTCGAGGTGCC
>CAZZZE010000559.1:0-1767 GCA_964658365.1 uncultured Jatrophihabitantaceae bacterium | reverse complement strand
GGGGTGCCCGGCTACGTCGCGGCGCTGATCGGGCTCGTATTGTCCGTGCCGCTGTCGTTCGTCCTGCTGGCCCGGCCGCGGGCGCGGTTCGCCGCGCAGATCGAGGCCCGGGTCGACCACCGCCGCGTCCAGCGCGGCGATCTCGGTATCCAGCTCGACCCCGACGCGCACGAGCGGGAGGCCGAGTTGCGCGAGGCCGAGGCCGAGGAGGCCCGCCGAGTCGACCTGCGCAAGAAGTCCCGCCGCACCGGAGCCTCGACGCCCGACTGATCGCCGGGCGATTGATCGCCGGGCGTCAGGACCAGTCCACCGCCTCGGACAGGACGCGCAGGCGCGCGCCGAACACTGGGTCCAGCCCGCCGGCCCACGCCACCCGCCCGCGCACGTAGTCCGGGAAGTTCTCACGGCCACGGGTTTGGGTCCGCCAGCCATGCCGAGCGCAGTTGTGCAGCAGCGCCCGCAGCGCGTCACGCTCGGGTCGCGGCAGCGTCGGACGGGCGTTGAGCACGGCTCCGAGCGCCGCCTGCCGACCGGCGGCGCCCAGCACGACCGTCTTGGCGTCGTGCACCGCGAAACCCTCGTCGGCGACTATCTGCTCGGCAGCCCGCACGAACGCAGCCCGTCCTCCGCGCAGCGCCGCGCCGCCGCTGAAGGTCAGGTCGTCGACGTAGCGGGTGTAGGTCGCGTCGAACCGCGCCGCCAACCCGGTGAGCCGCCGGTCCAGGCCGTACGCGATCAGGTTCGCCGTCCGCGGCGACGACGGCGCTCCGATCGGCAGGTGCGGGGTGGCGAGCCGGTCACCGAGGCGCCAGTGCCTGTCCGGCGTCGACGCGGGCACCGGCAGCGCGCGCCATACCTCAAGCGGCACGACGGTGGTCAGCAGCCCGGTGGCGGTGTGCGCGACCGCTTCGGGCAATCCCGCCGTACGCAGCAGACCCCAGACGCGGCCCGCGGCGATCGAGGGGAAGAAGGCCTCGAGGTCCATCCGGATCACGGTCAGCCGGCCCGCGTGCGGGTCCAGCGCGGTACGCACCGAACGCCCGGTGACGCTGCCGTGGGCCGCCGCGTGTACCGGGATCGGTTCGAGCAGGTGGCGTAGCAACCGGCGCTGGATCTCCTTCAGACGCGGCTTCGGCGCGGCCACCAGTCGATGTCCGCTGCGGGTGGGCAGCGCCCACCAGCGGTAGTGCCGCAGCGCCTCCGCGGCGGTCCGCTCCCAGCCGCGGACGTCGGCGAACCAGGCCAGCTCGCCCTGGTCGACGTCGAGCAGCCGGGCCAGGTCGGCCAGATCGTCGAGGCGGGTGACCGGCCAGCGTTGCTCGCCGGCCCGCGTCGGCGTCGGCGTCAGCGTCACGATGCGCGGCCACCGGTCCCGGCGCCGGCCCCACGCCTTGTCCCACGCGGGAACGGTCTGCAGGTAGGCAGCGAGTTCGCGCGGACGGTCGGCGGGCGGGTCGCGGTAGGCGGCGATGACCTCGACGACGAGCTCGCTCAACCACACCGGCGCCCTGCGCCGGCCGAGGGTGACCCGTACCCGGCGCATCATGTCGGCCCGCTCCCACGCGCCCGCCAGCAGCGCGGTGGCGACCGCGGTGGCGACGTCGCGACGCTGGTCGCTCACGTGGCGGACGGCGGGAGCAGCCGTTCCCGGTGGTGCGCGCCTACTCGTGCATGGAATGCACCGCCTGGCGTGCGTTGCGCTGCCCTGCTTCGGGTGATGCCCCCGGGGTTGCCCATTGTTCCGGCGATATCGGCCAGTACATTCGG
>CAZZZE010000558.1:0-1768 GCA_964658365.1 uncultured Jatrophihabitantaceae bacterium | reverse complement strand
CGGCGTCATGGCCGAAGACCTGCCCGAGGGGTTCGCGTTCAGCGACACCGCGTTCCGGATCTTCATCCTGATGGCGTCGCGCCGGCTGAACAGTGACCGATTTTTCACCACCCACTTCACCGACGAGGTCTACACCCGCGAGGGCATGACCTGGTTGCAGGACAACACCATGGGCAGCGTCCTGGCCCGGCACTGCCCCGAACTCGAGCCGCTGCTCGCCGGCACCACGAACGCGTTCGCCCTCTGGCAGCGGGCCGGCCGGCGATGACGAGCGCTGCTGGCCGAGGCACCACCACGGACGTCGAGGGCGTGGCAAAGGGCTACCCGGACGACCCGGTCGAACGGACCCGGGCCTGGACCGGACTGTGGGTCGTGGTGGTCGGCGACCTGATGATCTTCGGCGGCGCGCTCGTCGCGGTGCTCACGCTGAACTCCGACGGCACCGCGGGGACGGCAGTCGTGTCCGTCATGAGCTCGGCGTTCGCCACGATCGGAACCATGACGACGGCCTACTTCGGCATCAAGTCCGCGTCGAGCACGGCGCAGTCCTCGCTGAACAATGCACGACTGACATTGCATCCGCCGGCGACCCCGATCGCACACGCACCGGCGACCGCACCGGCCAGTTCGAGTGGACCGCCGAGTTCCGGGGCGCAACCTCCGGACGACAAGGGCGCCCCGTCTTCGTAACCGCGCGTCGGCCTGGCGGCAGTCGCAGCCGGTGCGACGCACGTGGTGACGGTGAATCTGCGCGCTTCCCGGTCGCCAGCCGCGGCAACGGAAGGGTGAACCGGGCGGCGTTCTTCATCCATTCGGCCATCCACGAGGCACGCCCGGACGTACACGGCGTCGCCCACGCGCACGGCAAGACCTTCGCCTCCCTCGGCCGCTCGCTGGCGCCGTTGACTCAGGACGCCTGTGCCTTTCCACGGCCGACACACCCGCCTCGGCGAGTTCAACGGCGTCGTGCTCGATCGGGAGTACAGGCGGCGCATCGCAGCGGCGATGGGCGACAGCCGGTCGCTGATCCTCGCCAACCACGGGCACCTGACGGTGGCCAGTTCGCTCGATCCCGTCAACGCATAACCTTTGGCCTGCTGTAGTGCCGGCGATGAGCACTGCAGCGCGGCCCATCGGTCCCGCGCCGCGTCATCCCTCGAGAAAGTGGTGTAGGTGTGCTTGACGCCACGCCAGTCCGGGTGCTCGGGGTGGTCGGTGATCTCGTCGAGGACGTCGTGGTCTGGTTCGACGGCGAGCACCGGTACGCCACCGACAACGCGGCGAGCATCTTTCGCTCGCGCGGCGGCAGTGCCGCCAACGTCGCAGCCCTCGCCGCCCCGGACGTGGCGACCCGGTTCCTCGGCTGTATCGGCGCCGACGCGACGGGCGACGCGCTGGTCGCCGACCTGACCGGCCACGGCGTGGACGTGCGCGTGCAGCGTCGCGGTCGCACCGGAACGATCGTCGTCCTCGTCGACCGCACCGGCGAGCGGACGATGTTCCCCGACCGCGCCGCGGCCGGCGAGCTGACCGACGTCTCCGCGGAGTGGTTGGACGGGCTCGCCGTGCTGCACGCGCCGTCGTACGGATTCAGCGCCGAGCCTGCTGCCGGCGCCACCACGCGCCTGTTGCTGGCGGCCCGCGACGCCGGTATCGACGTGTCGCTGGACGCCTCGTCGACCGGGATGCTCGAGGAGTACGGCCTTGAGCGCTACCTCGACCTCGTGGACACGCTGCAGCCGGCCATCCTGTTCGCGAACGCACGGGA
>CAZZZE010000557.1:0-1776 GCA_964658365.1 uncultured Jatrophihabitantaceae bacterium | reverse complement strand
CGGGATGCTCGTCGAGATACCGAGCTCGGCCGGGATGATCCGCATCCCCGAGATCGTCACCTGCAGCTGCTCCCCCGCCCGGAACCGGGCGCTCATCGCCCACAGCCCCAGCGGCACCTCGACGATCTGGCCCGGCTCAAGCAGGTCCTCGTGATCGTGCGGGTGGAACGGCTCGGCCGGCGTCGAGCGCTCCGGCACGGTGGCGCGGTGCGACACCCGTAGCTGCCCGCTGGTCAGTGATGCCGGTCGCCCGAGCACCAGGTGCGACAGCGGCGTGCCGTCCCCGGCGAGCTTGTCGACGAGCACGAACAGGTCGGCATCGTTCGCTCCGTCAGCCTCGAGATGCAGGTACAGGCAGGGGTAGCCGATGACCTCGGTGTCCTCGGCGAAGCGGTACGTGAAGGTGACGATGTCGTCGGTGGCTGAGTAGCGCACCTCGGCCGGCTCGGCGGGCAGGTCGTCGACGAGCTGCCGCGACGCACCATCGAGGTACAGCGTGCGGGTGCTCGCGCCAGGCAGCGGGAAGTCCGCGGCCGGCCGGTCGACGGTGTCGGCGCCGCCCGGGTCGAGCACCGAGTACCGCACCCGGGGCGTCGACTCCCAGCCGTTGTCGAGCTCCTTGAGGTAACGGTCGAAGAAACGCCGCAGGTCCTCGACGTTCGCCGGGTCGTAGTAGTCGGGCCACTCATGGGTGTTGTGGACGCGCAGCCACTTGCGGTCGTGTGGGATGCGGCGGAAGCCGTCGAACGTGCCGTGCGAGTGGAACTGCGTCCAGCACGCGACGACGTAGGCGGGCACGTCGATGTTCTCGACCGGTGGCCGCTTGTCGGCCCACCACGGACCCCACAGCGGGTTGCTGCGGATCATCGCCGCGACGTCCTCGACCTGGCCGAAGCCGCGCATGCCCTTGCTCATGGTGAACTCGGTGAACGCATCTCCGGACGGGATGCCACCGCGGGTGGCGAAGTCGCGGTAGAAGTCGGTCTCGCCCTCCCACGGCGCGATCGCCTTGAGGTGCGCGGGGCGGCGCGAGGCCGCGTACCACTGGATGTTGGCCAGCCACGAGTTGCCCGACAGCCCGACGTTGCCGTTGCACCACGGCTGCTCGGCGACCCAGTTGACGGTGTCCTCGACGTCGCGGGCCTCGGCCTGGCCCCAGAACGCGATGTCGCCCTCGGAGGCGTTCGTGCCGCGAGCGTCGGGGTTGATCACGGCATAGCCGTGCGCGCACCAGTACGCCGGGTCGGGGCCCTCCCATTTCTGCAGCCCGGAGACCGCGCTCTTGGCGATGCCCGCGCGGCCGGGAATGCGGTCGAGCAGCGCGCCCGGGTCCTGCTTGCCGTACGGGCTCCACGCCATGATCGCCGGAACGTCCGTGACGCCCTCGGGACGCAGGATGTCGACGTAGATGGTGATGCCGTCGCGCAACGGGACGGCGACGTCGCGCTCGACGCGGATGTCGCACAGCAGCGGTCGGCCGCCGTCGATGCTCGTGCCCGCCGCCAGCACGTGGCTGTCGGGATGCAGCCCCGGCCAGCCCAGCTCGTGCGGATCACCGGCGGGCCGGAAGGCCACCGTCCCGCGGTCGATGTCCAGCAGGTCGGGTTCGGCCATGACTACCTCGCAGCACGTCGTCGGGAGCGGTTGTACATAATCCGGTTCTTGAATCCTAGTATGTCAGTGCCGCGTAGCGGGCCGGTAAGGAACGCAACCGCGCGCACCGCCGTGCTCCTGCCGCGCCGGTCAGCGCCGCTGGTCAGCCACGCTGGTCAGGCA
>CAZZZE010000556.1:0-1788 GCA_964658365.1 uncultured Jatrophihabitantaceae bacterium | reverse complement strand
GCCCGCGGCGCTGCAGGACACGGCCCATCGTCGCCGTGGTCAGCGCAAGCAGGACCGCGCCGACGCCGAGGATGACCGTGGACGCCGCCCACCGCGGCCCGCTGAGCAGTGCCACCGCAGCGGCGAACGTGAGCAGCGCGCCGGCGAACACCGTCGTCAAGCAGGCCGTGTGGCCGTGCGTCCACCGGCGGGTGCGGGTCCGGATGGCCTCTGCGACCGCGTCGGGCAGGTCGTCGAAGGCCGGTTGCGGCAGCTCGCTCGAGCGGGTGCGCAGGTGCAGCACGGCGCCGTCGTCGACGCCGTTGGCCTCGAGCGTCCTGCCCGGATGCAGCGGGTCCGCCCCGGCACGCTGCAGCACCCACCCGCCCTCGCTGACACCGAGGTCGCAGGCATCGGCTCCGAGACCGGTGACGACAACGGTCAGCAGCTCGGCCACCGACACCTGCGCCGGCACGGCGAGGTCGACCCGGTGCGCCGAGGACATGACCGTCAGGCGGCGGCTGGCAGCCACCACTCCGGCTGCAGTCGCGTTGTCCACAGCTGCCCCTTTCTACCGACGCCCGCGCACCGCTCGCCGCTACGGTTCCGGCTGCAGAGCTCGTCCGCGGCACCGCTGCCGGGACGTTTCGGGCCAGACGCTAACGGAGGACGCCGGTGCCGACCGAGGTTGTCCACAGGCCCGTACGCCCCCGGGCACCGCGCGAGCCGGGCGGCGAGATCGTCCTCGAGGTTCCGCCCGAGCTGCCGCGTGCCGCCGACGGCGGTGGTGGTGCGGGGCAGCTGCTGACCGTGCTGCCGATGCTCGCGGGCGCCGGTGCCACGGCCCTCTACGTCGGCGGCAGCGGCGCGTCACCTGTCACCTATCTGGCCAGCGGCCTGATGGGGCTGTCCATGATCGGCATGGCCGCGGGCAGCGTCGGGCGCGGCGCGGGCCGGGAGCGTCGGCAGATGGACCGCGCCCGGCACGACTACCAACGCCACCTCGAACAGGCCCGCCGCCGGGTGCGCACTGCCGCCCAGCAGCAACGGAGCACGCAACTGTGGCGGCATCCCGACCCGGGCAGCCTCTGGTGCGCCGCGCTCGGTCCGCGGTTGTGGGAACGCCGGGCGGGCGACAACGACTTCCTCTCGGTCCGCCTCGGACGCGGGCCGCAGCCGCTCGCGCTCGGCCTCGTGGTCCCCGACTGCGGACCGGTCGAGGACCTCGAACCTGCGTCGGCCGCGGCGCTCAGCCGTTTCGTGCGCACGCATGGCTCGGTGCCCGACCTGCCCGTGACGCTGCCCCTCACCTCGTTCGGCCGCCTCGCCCTCAGCGGACCCCCGTCGTCGGTGCGGGCACTGACCCGGGCGATGCTCGCGCAGCTGGTGAGCTTCCACCCGCCCGACGAGGTCGCCGTCGCGGTCTGTGCGGGTGCCGACACGCGGCACCTGTGGGAGTGGCTCAAGTGGGCGCCGCACGCGCTCAGCCCGACCGGCGTCGACGCCGTGGGCCCGCTGCGGCTCATCGGCGACGATCTGCCCGCGATGCAGGGCCTGTTGGGCAGGGCCGGCGCCGCGGGCCCCCGGCCGCACACGGTGATCGTCGTCGACGGCGGCCGGGTGCCGGCCGACGCGCAGCTGGCGCACGACCTCGTACCGGGAGTCACCGTCCTCGACCTGTCCGAGGCCACCGCTACGGACCCCGGGCCCGGCGTCGCCCGCCTCGAGGTTGCGGCGAGCGAGCTGGTCCTCGTCGGGGGTGACGCGGACAGCCCGACGGTGCTCGGGGTCCCCGACCGGTTGAGCGTC
>CAZZZE010000555.1:0-1792 GCA_964658365.1 uncultured Jatrophihabitantaceae bacterium | reverse complement strand
TCGACGATCTTGCGCGCGCTGGCGTCGATCGCCTCGTGGTCGTAGGCCTTGAGCCGGATGCGGATCTTTTGTCCCGCCATATCCTCGTCCTCGCTATTGCTCTGATACAGGTTCAAGCTCGCGGACCGGTTAGCCCGAAGCGGTAAAGCTGCCGTGCGGTTGGTGCGGCACGAAGCTGGGGCGCGTCTGGCGACGCGCCCCAGCTTCGTTACTTGATGATCTTGGTAACGCGTCCCGCGCCAACGGTGCGGCTGCCTTCGCGGATCGCGAAACGCAGGCCTTCCTCCATGGCGATCGGCTGGATCAGCGCGACCGTCATCTCGGTGTTGTCGCCCGGCATGACCATCTCGGTGCCCTCGGGGAGGGTCACGACGCCGGTCACGTCGGTGGTGCGGAAGTAGAACTGCGGGCGGTAGTTGTTGAAGAACGGCGTGTGCCGGCCACCCTCGTCCTTGGACAGGATGTAGACGTTCGCCTCGAAGTCGGTGTGCGGGGTGGTCGTACCCGGCTTGATGACGACCTGGCCGCGCTCGACCTCTTCGCGCTTGATGCCACGCAGGAGCAGACCGACGTTCTCACCGGCCTGGCCCTCGTCGAGCAGCTTGCGGAACATCTCGATGCCGGTGACCGTGGTGGTCTGCTTGGTCGGGTGGATGCCGACGATCTCGACCGTCTCGTTCACCTTGAGCACACCGCGCTCGATACGGCCCGTGACGACCGTGCCACGACCGGTGATGGTGAAGACGTCCTCGACGGGCATGAGGAACGGCTTGTCCGTGTCACGCTCGGGCTGCGGTACCGACTCGTCGACCGCATCCATGAGCTCGAGGACCTTGGCGCCCCACTCGGGGTCGCCTTCGAGCGCCTTCAGCGCGGACACCCGGATGATCGGGGCGTCGTCACCGTCGAACTCGTACTGGGTGAGCAGCTCGCGGACCTCGAGCTCGACGAGCTCCAGGATCTCCTCGTCGTCGACCATGTCGGCCTTGTTCAGCGCGACCACGATGTAGGGCACGCCGACCTGGCGGGCCAGCAGCACGTGCTCCTTGGTCTGCGGCATCGGGCCGTCGGTGGCGGCCACGACCAGGATCGCGCCGTCCATCTGCGCGGCACCGGTGATCATGTTCTTGATGTAGTCAGCGTGACCGGGGGCGTCCACGTGGGCGTAGTGACGCTTCTCGGTCTGGTACTCCACGTGGGAGATGTTGATGGTGATACCGCGCTGCTTCTCTTCCGGGGCCTTGTCGATCTCGTCGAAACGCGAGGCCTGGTTGAGGGTCGGGTACTTGTCGTGCAGCACCTTGGTGATGGCAGCGGTCAGCGTCGTCTTGCCATGGTCGATGTGACCGATGGTGCCGATGTTGACGTGCGGCTTGGTGCGCTCGAATTTCGCCTTGGCCACTGTGTGTCCCTTTCCTTCTTAGCTGGTGCCGGTCTTCTAAGTCCGGCTCATTTGACTTTGTTTAAGTTGTGGAGCGGTACTACTCGCCGTTCACCTTCGCGATGCCTATGGCTCGGTTCACGACTCGCTCCGCTCCTCGGTCGCTGGCGCTCCCTGCGATGCTCACTCGCCGTTCACCTTCGCGATGATCTCCTTGGCCACGTTCGACGGAACTTCCGCGTAACTGTCGAACTGCATGGAGTAGTTGGCCCGGCCCTGGGTCTTCGACCGCAGGTCGCCGACGTAGCCGAACATCTCCGACAGCGGGACCAACGCCTTGACGACGCGGATACCGTTGCGCTCCTCCATGGCCTGGATCTGGCCGCGGCGGGAGTTGAGGTCGCCGATGAC
>CAZZZE010000554.1:0-1793 GCA_964658365.1 uncultured Jatrophihabitantaceae bacterium | reverse complement strand
GCTGGCGACCGCGTGCGCGAGCAGGGCCAGCGTGATGTCGGTGACCTTGCCCTCGAGCAGCGAGTCGAGCAGCGACTGCCGGCGCGCCGGGTCGACGGCGGGCTCGTCGAGCAGTGACACGAGGGCACCGTCGCCCTGGATGATCCGCTCGAAGCGGAACAGCTCATCCTCGACGGTGTCGAGCCGCTCGCCCTTCTCGGCGGCGGCGAACAACGCGTCGTCGCCGGCGGACTCGAGCGCGTCGCAGAGATTCCACGGCGTCGACCAGCGCAGGCGCACGGCCGCCCGAACCACCTGCTGGGCCGCCTCGCCGATCTGCGAACCGATCAGGCCCTCGATGATCTCGACGCGCGCCGTGGCCGGCGTCGCCGGGTCACCGACGGCGCGGCGCAGCTGCGGTGACCCGACCAGCAGTCCGGCCACCGCGTAGAGCTCCTCGGCCAGCGTCACCAGGGTGCCGGCGTCGGCCCCGGGGGTGACGGCCGACTCCTGCTCCTGGCGCAGGGTCTCCAGCGCCTGGCGGCTGGCCGAGTGCATCATGCGCGCGACTCCGTGACCGCGTCGTCCTGCGCCTGCAGGCCGGCCAGGAACGAGTCGACAGTCGCCGACACCTGGGCGTCGTCGGACAGCCGCTGCTGGACGATCTTCTCGGACAACTCGATGGCCAGCGTGCCGATCTCGCCGCGCAGCTCGCGCACGACGGACTGCCGCTGGTTGGCCAGCTGCTCCTCGCCGCGGGCGACGATGCGCGCCGACTCCTCCTGGGCCTGCGTGCGCATCTCCTCGATGGTGCGTTGGGCCTCGGCCCGCGCGTTCTCGCGGATCTGCGCCGCCTCGGCCCGGGCCTCGGCGAGTTGCTGCTTGTACTTCTCGAGCGTGGCCTGCGCCTCGGCCTGCGCCTTCTCGGCGCGCTCGAGCCCGCCCTCGATGGCGTCGCGTCTCGTCTCGTAGTTCTTCTCGAAGTTCGGCACGACGAACTTGCGCACCAGGAACAGCAGGATCGCGAAGATGACCAGGACGAGGATGAACTCGGACCACACGAAGTTCAGGGGTCCGGGCTCTGCAGCGGCAAGTCGGATCGCGCTCATCGGAACACTCCTCTCTGAGCTGGTTCCGAAGGGATCAAGTGTTGTTGTGCTTCAGCACGAACGCCAGGGCGATGCCGATGATGGCCAGCGCCTCGGAGAGCGCGAAGCCGAGGAAGGCGATGGTCTGCAGCCGGCTCTGCAACTCCGGCTGGCGCGCGGTGCCGTTGATGTAGGCGGCGAAGACGATCCCGACACCGATACCGGGGCCGATCGCGGCGAGGCCATAACCCACCATGTTGAGCGTTCCGCCGGTGGTGCTACCGCTCGACGCAGCCGCGAGAACGGCCTGGTGTACGGACATTGCGTTCCTTTCGTCTGTCGGCGCTTGCCGCCGATCTCGTGTGGAGCGTGTGCGATACGTGGGTCAGTGGATACGTGGGTCAGTGCTCGTGCGCCTGCGCACCGGCGATGTAGCTCGCGGTCAGCAGGGTGAAGACGTAGGCCTGCAGGGTCGCCACGATGAGTTCCAGGAACCCGATCGCGATGCCGAGGACGAAGGCCAGGACGCCGGCCGGCTTGTTGATCACGCCGTTGGAGGCGTGCAGCAGCAGGTAGGCGCCGCCGGTCGAGAACAGGATGATCAGCAGGTGCCCGGCGAACATGTTGGCGAACAGTCGCAGCGACAGCGTGATCGGCCGGACGATGACGTTGGAGAGGAACTCCAGCGGCGCCACGAGCCAGATCAGGTACCACGGCACACCCGAG
>CAZZZE010000553.1:0-1795 GCA_964658365.1 uncultured Jatrophihabitantaceae bacterium | reverse complement strand
TCATGTGCACGACGCCGACGAGCAGACCGAACGCACAGATCAGCACCCCGGCCACATCCATCGGCGCCCCCTTACGCCTGCGAGGACTCGACCAGCGAGGTGTGCAGCCGGATCTCGCGCAGCTCCCCGGCGCCGGTCTCGAGTGCCCGCACGAGACCGTCGGGCGCCCAGCCGGTCGACAGCAGGAAGTCCCGGGTCGGGGTGTCACCCTCCGGGATCCACGCGATGGCGCGGGTCATCCCGTCCTGGCGGGCCAGGTCGACAGTGGCCGCGAGCAGCCGTGACGCATGCCCCCGACGACCCCACCGCGGTTCGACCAGAACCGGGCCGACGGCGATGGTCGTGTTGGGTTCGGGGTCGTTGTCCTCCCGCTCCGCTGCCGGTCCGAAGGCGACGAAGCCGACGCGCCACTGCTGCTCCATGGCCACGAGGACCCGGTGCCGTGCCGTCGGCGCAGCGGTGATCGCCTGCGCCCACGACGCCTCGGCCTCGGCGAGGGAGAGCCCGGCCAGTACCGGTGCGGGCAGGAGGTCTGCATACGCCAATCGCCACGTGTCGATCTGGATCCGCGCGAGCTCGCTCGCGTCGCCGGCGACCGCCGGCCGCACGCTGACATCAGCCATGCCCCGACCCTAGTGACGTCGGCTCAGGCCGGCGGGTGCCGCCTCCTCGTCGACGTCGGGGTTCTCGCGCAGCGCACCGGCGGCCAGCTGCGCGCCCACGACCACGACGGCCCCGATGCCGATCAGGATGAACGCGACCCCGAGGTAGTCGTCGACGCCCAGCTTGGCGACGATGAGCAGGACGCCCACCGTGGCCGCCGCCGCCCAGATCCAGGTCGTGAACCGCCGTCCGAACCGGCCGCCGTAGAAGGCGACGAGCAGGCCGACGATCACCAGGACGATGCCGGTACCCGCCTGCCCGAAGTCGTTGGCGCCGGCCCCGATGCCGGTGGCGGTCGTGATGAACGCCGGGTACAGCAGGGCCACCGCGGCCCCGGCCCGACCGGCGCGATCGAGCAGGGCGGCGACGGCGTAGTAGGCCAGCCCGAAGGCGAGACCGATGGTGGCGACGGTGCCGGTGTGGGTATCTGTGCCCCCGGCGCTCAGCCCGCTGCCCGAGATGGCCGACGTCCCGATCTGTAGCGCCGACGAACCGGCGCTCTTGATGGCGATGTAGGTCGGCAGGCTGACCGCCGCGGCCCCGAGGTAGATCGCCCGCCCGCGGGCGCCGGGGACGGCGACGTAGGTGGCCAGCCACACGGTGATCGAGACGAGGTACACGGCGTCGAGGTTGAACGGGAACGCACCGGAGCGGACCGTGCTCGCGACGTCCAGGAACGCGAAGGCCAGCGCCAGCGGGACGCCGAAGGCGGACAGCACCGTGCCGGTCGTCGCCAGCGGCCCGCGCCGCCGCAGCACGACGAGGGCGTATCCGAGTGCGGTGAGCACGACAAAGACGCCGAAGCCGAGGAAACGCCGGCCGTCGCCGTGCACCGACGGCGAGCTCACGTCGTCGTTGCCGTAGTCGAGACCGAAGCCGTTGGCGAAGTAACCGACCGCCCACACGAAGGCGCCGAGGGCCACCAGGGCCGCGCCGGCTCCGGCCAGCGCAGAGCTGAACCGGGGTTCCGGGCGCCGCCGGGACCGGGCGCCCAGCAGCGTTCCCCCCTTAGCGGACGCCGCCTCGCCCTGCGCGCCGTACTGATCTTGAGGGCCGGAGCCGTACTGCTGCTGGCTGTACTGGGGCTGGCTATAAGGCTGTTGCCCGTACTGGGGCTGGCCGTAGGGCTGTT
>CAZZZE010000552.1:0-1799 GCA_964658365.1 uncultured Jatrophihabitantaceae bacterium | reverse complement strand
TGAGCTCCGGCCGGGACACGGGAAAGCGCGTTCCGGCGACACGGTTCGTCGACGCTGCTCAGGTCAGCGAAGCGTTTCGGAATCCGTCAGGCCTGGACCGGCAACGCTTCGGTAGCGATCTCGACGAGCTCGTGGACCAGGACGTCGGCGACGCTCTGCTTCGGGGAGACCTCGAGCCGGTCAACTGAAGTTGAGAGGTAGCGCGCTGGGTACGTCGCAGCGTCTCGAAGGACGCCCAGACCACCACATTCCTGATGCGGACGCCGGAGGGCCGCTCGGTACGCCGCGCCCCGTGCGCCGCCGAACAACGAAAAGGCACGCCCCGCCGACGTTATGGGCCGCCAGCGAAACCGTAGGCACACGGCGGTGAAGCTAGGGAGTGTCACCTGGTGGTGCAGCAGACCCAACCTCACGTCGGCTGTATACGCCAAGATCCAGCGCCCATTCCGTCGAGGACAGCGCTAGTTAGGTTCGCACGTCCAGTAGATGTGCTCACCGTCGTGCTTGTTGTAGTACCCGTGCATCACGGCATGTAGGCCGTCGCCGCAGACGGGATACCGAGGCTCGAACTCGCCGACCTTCTTCGCCTCCATGACCGGCTCGTGAACGATGCCTTTAGCGTCGAGCCACTGGTTCACGTCACCTGGTGCACCCTCGGCGAAGTACTCCTGCATCGCCTTGTCTAGGTCTGACAGCGCTTCGGTCATGAGCAACCCCCGTAATACGCCCCGTCGGCGTCGTGCGGAGGCTAGCGGCCGTGTGGTGGTTTCGGACAGGCTGCGAGACAAGTCGGCGAGGGGTCTGCTGTCGGTTCGGTTGACATCTCTTACGAGGATCGAAGGTCCTCGGGAAGGATGTTGCTATGCCGAAGAGGTATCCGCCGGAGTTCAAGCGTGACGTGGTCGCGGTCGCTCGCCGGGGCGATCTGAGCGTCCCGGAGATCGCTATCGATTTCGACATCGCGCAGGAGTCGGTGCGCCGCTGGGTGCGCCAAGCCGATGTCGATGACGGGATCGTCCAGGGCCAGACGAGCAGCGAGCAGTCCGAGCTGGTACAGCTGCGCCGCAAGATGCGCCGCCTGGAGATGGAGAACGAGATCCTGCGGCGGGCGGCCGCGTATTTCGCGCAGGGATCGCTCCCAAAATGACTTACCCGCTGGTCCGTGAACTGGCCGCCGAGAAGATCCCGGTGCGGCTGACCTGCGGGGTGCTGGGCTTCAGCGCTGCGGCCTACTACGCGTGGCTGGCCGACCCGATCAGCGACCGCGAGCTGGAGGACGCCTACCTGACCAACGCTCTCATCGACGCCCACGGCGACGACCCCGAGTTCGGCTACCGGTTCCTGGCCGATGAGCTCGAACGCGCCGGCCTGGCCGCAGGCGAGCGCAGGGTGTGGCGGCTGTGCTCGCAGCAGCGACTGTGGTCCACCACCGTGCGCAAAGGCCGCCGCGGCAAAGCAGGACGACCCGGCCCGGCCGTTCACGATGATCACCTGCAGCGCGACTTCACCGCCCAAGCGCCGAACCGCAAGTGGGTCACCGACATCACCGAACACCCCACGATCACCGGCGGGAAGGTCTACTGCTGCGCGATCAAGGACCTGTTCTCCAACCGGATCGTCGGCTACGCCATCGACGAACGGATGACCGCACAGTTGGCCGTCAACGCGCTGCGCGCCGCCATCGCCCGCCGACAACCCGACGGGGCCGTGATCGTCCACGCCGACCGCGGATCACAGTTTCGCGCCCGCAGCTTCCGGGCCGTGCTCAGCGCCGCCGGACTACAGGGCTCGATGGGCCG
>CAZZZE010000551.1:0-1801 GCA_964658365.1 uncultured Jatrophihabitantaceae bacterium | reverse complement strand
GTCGTCGGTGACCACGGCGCTCGCCGTCTCGGGATTGCCCGTCGATCGGTTCTGCTTCGAAGGCTTCCTGCCCCGCAAGGCCGGCGAGCGACGCCGGACGCTGGCCGCGCTGGCGGCCGAGCCGCGCACGATGGTGTTCTTCGAGGCGCCGCACCGGCTGGCCGAGGCGCTGGCCGATCTCGTCGCCGCGTTCGGCGGCGAGCGGGCCGGCGCGGTGTGCCGCGAGCTGACCAAGACCCACGAGGAGGTCCGGCGCGCTCCGCTGGCCGAGCTGGCCGAGTGGGCGACCGGCGACGTCCGCGGCGAGATCTGCGTGGTCGTGGCCGGCGCCCGGCCCTCGGCCGATGCCCCGGACGCCGAGTCGCTCGCCGCCGAGGTCGCCCGGCGCGAGGCCGCCGGGCAGGGCCGCAAGGAAGCGATCGCCGACGTCGCGCGCGGGCGCGGCGTCGCCAAACGGGTGGTGTTCGACGCGGTCGTCGCGGCGAAACCGCGCTGACCCCCCGAGTTGTTCTCGGTAGCCGGGGCCGGGGCGCCGCCTGGCGAGAACAACTCGGGGCGGGAAAGGTCGCCGGGGCCGTCACTAGGCTGATCAGGTGACTGACAGCTACATCCTCACCGCCCCCGCCTGGCCGTACGCCAACGGGCCGCGGCACATCGGGCACGTTGCCGGCTTCGGCGTCCCGGCCGACATCTTCTCGCGCTACCAGCGCATGGCCGGCAACCACGTGCTGATGGTCAGCGGCACCGACGAGCACGGCACGCCGATCCAGGTGCAGGCCGACCGCGAGGGCGTCACCCCGCGCGAGCTCGCCGACCGCAACGCCCTCGTCATCGCCAAGGACCTGCAGTCGTTGAGCCTGTCCTACGACTTGTTCACGCGGACGACCACGACGAATCACTACGCCACGACGCAGCAGATCTTCCTGGGCCTGCTCAAGAACGGCTACGTGTTCCCGCAGACCCAGCTCGGCGCGATCAGCCCGTCCACGGGCCGCACCCTGCCCGACCGCTACATCGAGGGCACCTGCCCGATCTGCGGGTACGAGAGCGCCCGCGGCGACCAGTGCGACAACTGCGGCAACCAGCTCGACCCGATCGACCTCATCAACCCGGTCAGCAAGATCAACGGCGAGACGCCGACGTTCGTCGAGACCGAGCACTACTTTCTCGACCTCGCCGCGTTCGGCGAGATCCTGGCGAACTGGATCCGCGCGCAGACGCAGTGGCGGCCGAACGTCCGGCGCTTCTCGCTCAACCTGCTCGACGACCTCAAGCCGCGGGCGATCACCCGCGACCTCGAGTGGGGCGTGCCGGTGCCGCTGGACGGGTGGCGCGACCGCAACGACAAGAAGATCTACGTCTGGTTCGACGCCGTGATCGGCTACCTGTCGGCGTCGATCGAGTGGGCCCAGCGCTCTGGCAACCCCGATGCCTGGCGATCGTGGTGGCAGAACCCCGACGCGCAGCAGTACTACTTCATGGGCAAGGACAACATCGTCTTCCACAGCGAGATCTGGCCGGCGATGCTGTTCGGCTACTCCGGCGTGGGGTTGAAGGGCGGCTCGCCGGGTGACCTCGGTGCCCTCGACCGGCCCTACGAGATCGTCTCCAGCGAGTTCCTGACCATGGAGGGCCGCAAGTTTTCCTCCTCCCGCGGTGTCGTCATCTACGTGCAGGACGTGCTGTCCCGCTACGACGTCGACGCGCTGCGCTACTACCTCGCCGTGGCCGGGCCCGAGACGCAGGACACCGACTTCACCTGGTCGGAGTTCGTGCGCCGCAACAACGAGGAGCTCGTCGG
>CAZZZE010000550.1:0-1806 GCA_964658365.1 uncultured Jatrophihabitantaceae bacterium | reverse complement strand
GCGCGAAGAACCCGATCGTGTTGTAGCCCCAGTAGTTGTTCAGGCCCTTGTCGACCAGCGTCGAGTCGTTGACGAAGTGGTGCACCGGCATCAGCTCGACCGCGGTGACACCCAGCTGGCTGAGGTGCTCGACGATGACCGGGTGCGCCATGCCGGCGTAGGTGCCGCGCAGCTCCTCAGGCACGTCCGGGTGGGTCATCGTCATGCCCTTGACGTGCGCCTCGTAGAAAACCGTGTCGGCGTACGCGCGCCGCGGCGGACGGTCGACGCCCCAGTCGAAGTAGGGATTGATGACGACGCACTTGGGCAGGTGCGCCGCGGAGTCCTCGTCGTTGTAGCTGTCGGGCTCGCCGAAGTGGTAGCCGAACAGGGACTCGTCCCACTCGATGGTGCCGTCGATGGCCTTGGCGTAGGGGTCGAGCAGCAGCTTGCTCGGATTGCAGCGCAGTCCCTCGTCCGCCTTCGTGGCGCCGTGCACGCGGTAGCCGTAGCGCTGGCCGGGCTCGACGCCGGGCAGGAAGACATGCCAGACGAAGCCGTCGACCTCGGGCAGCTCGACCCGGGTCTCAACGCCGTCGGCGTCGAACAGGCAGAGCTCGACCTTGTCCGCGACCTCGCTGAACAGCGCGAAATTGGTACCCGCACCGTCGTAGGTCGCGCCCAGGGGATACGGATTACCGGGCCAGATCTGCACGTGCGGCTCCTCGAGTACTCGGCGTCGCGGGACCCGATGAGGGTCGGCCGCTCTCGGCTAGTGGGATGTCAGCCTGTCAGAACGACCGGGCTCGGATGTCCTACCCACAAACGTGGGCTACTGCCCGGTCGGGAGTCTCACATCCGGCGGCGGGCCTCGAACCACGGGACATATAGCGCGAGCACGCTGATCACCCACGCGCCGACGAGGAACCACAGCATGCCGCCGACGGTGACCGCGGTCTCCGTTCCACCGGACGAGGCGATCGCGTCGGAATTGGCCACCGTGCTCTCGATGCTCAGCGCCAGCGCCGCAAGGACGCCCAACAGCAGCGCCGACCCGCCGATGCCGATCCCGGCGGCCAGCCGGTCGTCGGCATCGGCGTCGATGACGTCGACGGGCTCGGCAACCGGTCGCAGGTCGCGCAGCCGGGTGGCGGCCGCGATCACGAGCACAAGCGCGGCAACGGTGAGGGCGATCCCGTAGCGCGGCCCGTGCTGGGACCCGGTGGCCAGGTCGTAGCGTCCCCACCCGTCGAAGGACGCGCTGATGCCTTGGGCCCGCAGCGTGTAGACGGCCCGGAAGGGCGCGACGATGCACAGGACACCGGCGGCCACTGACAAGCCGGCCCCGATGATCGCCGCCTCGCGGCTGCGGTCGCGGGGCAGTGCCGGGTCGTCGATGCCAGCGTCGTCGAGTGCGGTGTCCTCGTCGAGTTCGGCCGGCACATCGGTGTCGTCGGTCATCGGACCAGTCTGCCTGCCGGGCTTCGGGCCAGGTGCAGCGGTGCGTCTGCCCGGGGCGGACGTCGTTGTCGGACGTGACTCGTACCGTGGAGGCATGCGCGTTCGCTCAGACATCAGGCCCACCAGCGGCACCTTCCAGGTGGTCTCCGACTTCGAGCCGTCCGGTGACCAGCCGGCGGCGATCGAGGAGCTCGAGAAGCGCATCCGTGGGGGCGAGCAGAACGTCGTCCTGCTCGGCGCGACCGGCACCGGCAAGTCCGCCACCACGGCGTGGCTGATCGAGCGGCTGCAGCGGCCCACCCTCGTCATGGCGCCGAACAAGACCCTGGCCGCCCAGCTGGCCAACGAGCTGCGCGAGATGCTGCC
>CAZZZE010000549.1:0-1810 GCA_964658365.1 uncultured Jatrophihabitantaceae bacterium | reverse complement strand
GTCCAGAACGGCTCGGTCTTGGACTCGAGCTGGTCGAAGGGCGGCGGCTCGCGGTGGATCGGCCACCGCTCCTTGACCTCGAGCTGGTCCTTCGGGATGTCCAGCGGCTCGCCCAGGGTGTTGAACACGTGGCCCAGGGTGACGTTGCCGACCGGGACGGTGATCGGGCCGCCGGTGTCGATGACCGGGGCGCCGCGGACCAGGCCGTCGGTGGGCTGCAGCGCGATGGCGCGCACCATGTCGTCGCCGATGTGCTGGGCGACCTCGAGGGTCATGGTCTTGGACAGCTCACCGAGCTTGATGTCGGTGGTCAGCGCCTGGTTCAGCGCGGGCATCGACGTGCGGCCGAACTCGACGTCGACCACGGGGCCGATGACGCGTACGACGCGTCCGGTCGCGGTCTCGACCTTGTCCGTGGGCGGATTCGTGGTTGCAGTCATTAGTCCTCAGCTCCTGCATTGGCAAGAGCGTCGGCGCCGCCGACGATCTCGCTGATTTCCTGGGTGATCTCGGCCTGGCGGGCCTGGTTGGCCAGCCGGGTGTAGGTCTTGATGAGGTCGGTGGCGTTGTCGCTCGCCGACTTCATCGCGCGGCGGCGGGCCGCAGACTCCGAGGCAGCCGACTCGAGCAGCGCGGAGAAGATCCGCGAGCTGATGTAGCGCGGCAGCAGCGCCTTGATCAGCGCGCCGGGCTCGGGCTCGAACTCGTACAGCGGCTTCGGGCCGTCGTCCTCGTCGGACGCGTCCTTAGAATCGGTGCCCGTGGCGCTGCCGAGGTCGTCGGTCTCCTCCGACTGCACCGGCGAGGCCTGGACCGCGCGCGGCGTCTGGGTGACCGAGTTGACGAAGCTGGTGTAGACGACCCACAGCTCATCGATGCCGGGCCGCTCGCCGGCCGGGCGCCCGCTGCCTTCGTCGTCCGGCGCCTTGACCGTGCCCTCGGACGTAGCCTCGAGGGCGAACACGACGGCCTCGGTGGCGCCGCGGGCGTCGCTGAAACTCGGCTGCTCGGAGAAGCCCGTCCAGGCGCCGGCGAGCTCGATGCCGCGGAAGCGGAAGTAGGCGACGCCCTTGCGGCCGATGACGTAGCGCTCGACCTCTTTGCCGTCACCTTCGAGCTGGCGGGCCAGGTCGTTGGCGCGGCGGATGGCGTTGGCGTTGTAGCCGCCGGCCAGTCCGCGGTCGGAGGTGATGAGCAGGATGCCCGCGCGGCGCGGGTTCTCGACGCCGTTGAGCATCGGGTGCTTGAGCGACGTCTCGTCGGTCAACGCCGCCAGCGCCCGACTCAGCTCGTCGGCGTACGGCTTGGCGGCGTTCATCCGCTGCTGGGCCTTGGCAATACGCGAGGCGGCGATGAGCTCCATCGCCTTGGTGATCTTGCGCGTCGACTGCGTGGCGCTGATGCGCCTGCGGTAGACGCGAAGTTGGGCTCCCACCTACTTCTCCGACGGCTCGAACTGCTTGTTGAACTCCTCGACGGCGCGCTCCATGGAGCTGACCATGTCGTCCTCGAGGGACTTGGCGCCGGCCAGGGTGTCGAACAGCTCGGGCTGGCTGTGCGCGATGAAGTCGAGCAGCTCGGCCTCGTAGCGCCGGATGTCCTTGACCGCGATCTCGTCGAGCTTTCCGGTCGTGCCGGCCCAGATCGAGACGATCTCGCGGCCGACGGGGAACGGCGAGGCCGCAGGCTGCTTGAGCAGCTCGACGAGGCGGGCGCCGCGGGCCAGCTGCTGCTGGCTGGCCTTGTCCAGGTCGGAGCCGAAGGCGGCGAACGCCTCGAGCTCGCGGTACTGGGCGAGGTCGACGCGCAG
>CAZZZE010000548.1:1211-1811 GCA_964658365.1 uncultured Jatrophihabitantaceae bacterium | reverse complement strand
CGGAGATGATCGCCTTCGCGTGGGACGTGCAGACCAACACCCGCGCCACCACCACCTTCATCGTCAAGCACGGCCGCGACACCCAGAAGGGCGTCAAGGCCCTCACCGACCTGCGCGACATCTACGAGAACAACGCCAACAACGGCGCCCGTCGGCTGCGTGAGCAGATCTTCGCGATCCTCCCGAAGTGGTTCACCGAGGAGGCGCAGGACCTGTGCCGCACCACCCTCGAGAACGGCGGCGACGCACCGCTGCCGCAGCGCATCGCGACGTTGGTGAAGCGGTTCGGCGACCTTGGCGTCGCCGTTGACCAGGTCGAGCGCAAGATCGGCCGGCCGCAGGACAAGTGGACCGTCTACGACGTCGCCGCGCTGACCGTTGTCGGCAAGTCCATCGCCACCGGTGAGGCGCAGGTCGAGGACGAGTTCCCCGACGACAAGGTCACCGTCGACGAGATCGATCAGCAGACCAAGCCCCGCAACGGCCGCACGAAGGAGCCGGCGAAGGCCGCGGCGACGACGGAGGACAGCGAGCAGTGCGTCGTCTGCGGCGCCCATGACGGGCGCGATTTCGCGCTTGGTGACGGGGTGCTCTTGCGCG
>CAZZZE010000548.1:0-1201 GCA_964658365.1 uncultured Jatrophihabitantaceae bacterium | reverse complement strand
CCGCACGACGACCAGGTGCACGAGGCGGCCGGCGTATGACCTCCCCGCTGTCAGGTCGCCAGTCCGGCAAGCTGCACGCCGTCCTCGGCGAGCTCGGCGTCACCGACCGGGCCGAGAAGCTGCGGGTCGTCGGCGCGTGCGTCTACCGGGACCTGACCTCGACGAACGACCTCACCTGGCACGAAGCGTCGGTCTGCATCAACACGTTGACCTCGATCGCCGCGGTACGTGACGACCGGCAGGGTGCGCTCGATCGGCTCGTCGAGGTCGCGCAGCGCCGAGGTGCAGTCGCATGACCGCCGTCCTGCCCTACGTCACGTCGACGAACCCGTCGCCGCCGATGCCGCTGTGCACCTGCCGACACCAGTTCCACAACCACCTGCACGACCGCTGCGCCTACACCGCGGTGTGCGGCTGCAACCGGTACCAGCCCCTCGTCACGGCGGCCAAGCGATGACCGCCACGGCCGTCGAGCCGCAGGAGCGCTACACCTGCGAGCAGCTCGTCAACCTCACCGGCGCCACCTACCGCCAGATCTGGCACTGGATCGCCCAAGGGTTCATCGAAGACCCGCGCCCCGAGTCGATGCGCACCTCCGGCCGGTCACTCAGCTTCGACCGGGACGTCCTCGACACCGTCCAGCTCGTCGTCCGGCTCCTGCACGTCGGGTTCCGCCTCGACCGGTCATTCGCCATCGCCCGCCAGCTCATCGACCACGACGGCTACCGCGTCGAGTTCGGCGACATCTGGCAGCTCGTCATCGCAGTCAACCCCACCCCCGCACGACCAACCGAGGAGCCAGCATGACCGCAACGAAGAACCAGACCAGCCTGCCGTCGTTCGAGTCGCACGACGTGCAGGTCGCCGCCGTCCGCATCACCCGCTGCGGCGACGGACTGTCCGAAGCCTTGAAGGTGGAACCGAAGGCGCTCGAACTCGGCGACGAGGTGTCCTACGTCCTCACCGGCAAGGTCGGGCAGATCAACCACAAGGACAAGGACGGCATCGTCACCCGGCTGCACACCATCGAGACGACCGCCATCACCGAGGTCGACGGCGACACCGCCAAGAAGATGCTCGTCGCGGCAGCGGAGGAGCTGGCTCGCAAGAAGGACGAGATCGACGGGCAGCTTCGGCTGCAGATGGAGAAGGACGCCGAGGAGCGTGAGCGCTCGGACCTCGCGTCGACCGGCTCGGCCCG
>CAZZZE010000547.1:0-1819 GCA_964658365.1 uncultured Jatrophihabitantaceae bacterium | reverse complement strand
GGGCCGGCGGCCGCGGCGGCCGGCACCGCCCGTGCACTGGCCGAGCAGCCGGCCGAGGTGGTGCTCTGCGCCGGCATCGGCGGCGGGTTCGCTCCGCTGGGGATCGGCGACCTGGTGGTGGCGACGGCCGTCGTCCACGCCGACCTCGGTGCCGGGAGCGCCGAGGGGTTCGTGCCGGCGGCCGAGCTGGGCTTCGGCGTCGACCGCTACGCCGTCTCCCCCAAGCTGGCCGTCGAACTCGCCGATCGCACCGGCGGGCACCTCGGCACGATCCTGACCGTCAGCACCGTCACCGGCACTGCGGCGCGCGCCGCGGAACTCCTCGGTCGCCACCCCGACGCGCGCGCCGAGGGCATGGAGGGCGCGGGCGTCGCCGCGGCGGCCACCGCGTACGGCGTCGCGTTCGGCGAGCTGCGCGCGGTGTCCAACGCCGTCGGCCCGCGGGACCGCGCGGCGTGGCGCGTCGCCGAGGCGTTGCAGTCCCTGGGCACCGCGGTGGCGGCCGTGCTGGCCGCCGAGAGGAGGGTGGAGGCGTGAAGCTCGCGCACTCGCCCTGCCCCAACGACACCTTCGTGTTCCACGCCTGGTCGCACGGACTGCTCGAGGGGGAGCCGCCGGTCGAGGTGACGTTCGCCGACATCGACGTCACGAACACGGCTGCCGAGCGCGGCGAGTTCGACGTCGTCAAGGTGTCCTACGCCGCGCTGCCGTGGCTGCTCGAGGACTACACGCTGCTGCCCAGCGGCGGCGCGCTCGGTCGTGGGTGCGGGCCGCTGGTGCTGACCCGCGGCGACGTCGCGTCGCTGGACGGGCGCACGGTCGCGGTGCCCAGCGAGCGCTCGACGGCCTACCTGCTGTTCCGCCTGTGGGCCACCGGACAGCGCCCGGCGCGCATCGACGTCGTGCCGTTCACCTCGATCATGCCCGCCGTCCGCGACGGCGCCTACGACGCCGGACTGGTGATCCACGAGGCCCGCTTCACCTACCCGAGCTTCGGGCTGACCGCGCTCGTCGACCTCGGGGCGTGGTGGGAGTCCGACACCGGTCTGCCCATCCCGCTGGGCGCGATCCTGGCTCGGCGCTCGCTCGACGCCGGGGCGCTGACCCGCGCCGCCCGGGCGTCGGTCGAACACGCCTGGGCCGACCCGTCGGCGTCGGCGGCCTACGTCGCCGCGCACGCCGACGAGATGTCGCCCGACGTGCAGGCGCAGCACATCGCGCTCTACGTCAACGAGTTCACCCGCGACCTCGGCGACGAGGGCTACGCCGCCGTCGAGGCGCTGCTCACCCGCGCGCACGCGGCCGGCCTCACGCCGTCGAACCCCGCCGTGCGCTGAGCCGGGCGCCGCCCTGCAGTGGTCACTTCTGCGCTCTGGTGGCCGACCCCCACGCAGCAGTGGTCACTTCTGCGACCTCGTGGTCACGCAGGATCGACCACGACCACCCCGAAGTGACCACTGCCAGGCGGCGGACGACGGACGGACGCGGTCAGGCCTCGAGGTTGTCCGCGAAGCGGCGCAGCAGGCCGGCGACCTTGCGGGCCTCCGTACGGTCGGGGTAGCGACCGCGGCGCAGCGAGTTCGACGTGGTGTCGAGCAGCTTGATGAGGTCCTCGACGAGCGGGGCCATCTCCTCGGCGGGCATGCGCACGTTGCGCGTCACCGACGGCACCGGGTCCAGGACGCGCACCTGCATCGCCTGGTTGCCCTTGCGCCCGGACACCACGCCGTACTCGACGCGCTGCCCGGCTTTGAGCTCGCTCATCCCGTCGGGCAGGGCATCCTTGTGGACGAAGACGTCGTCGCCCTCGTCGTTGGAC
>CAZZZE010000546.1:0-1819 GCA_964658365.1 uncultured Jatrophihabitantaceae bacterium | reverse complement strand
CGAACGCGTTCGCCGACTTCGAGATCACCGCGCTGCCCGACGGCACCGAGGTCGCGTCGAGCCCGATGGTCAGCGAGGGCTAGCGGGTAACCTGGCGCCCATGCCTGCCGATCCGCAGCGGCCGTTCGGCCGCGTCCTGACCGCGATGGTCACGCCGTTCGGCTCGGCCGGTGAACTCGATCTCGCCGCCGCGGTGCGCCTCGCCGAGTACCTCGTCGACGAGCAGGGCAACGACGGCCTGGTGCTCAACGGCACCGGGGGCGAGGCGCCCACCACCACCGACGGCGAGAAGGCCGACCTCGTCGATGCCGTCGTCGACGCGGTGGGCGACCGCGCGCACATCGTGGCCGGCGTCGGCACGTTCGACACCGTCCACTCCGTCCACCTGGCCGAGCAGGCTGCCAAGGCCGGGGCGCACGGGCTGCTGCTGGTGACGCCGTACTACTCGCGGCCGCCGCAGTCCGGGCTCCTGCAGCACTTTCGGGTGGTTGCCGACGCCACCGACCTGCCGGTGCTGCTCTACGACATCCCCGCCCGCACCGGCACGGCCATCGCGACCGAGACCATGCTGGCGCTCGCCACGCACGAGCAGATCGTCGGCGTGAAAGACGCGAAGGGCGACTACGTCGCCTCGGGCCAGGTGCTGGCCGAGACCGACCTGGCCTACTACGCCGGCGACGACGCGGCCACCCTGCCGCTGCTCTCGCTCGGCGGCGTCGGGGTCATCGGCACGTCGACGCACTTCTGCGCCGCCCAGACCCTGGCGCTGATCGAGGCCTTCGAGCGGGGCGACCTTAATGAGGCCCGCGGCCTGCACCGTGCGCTGCTGCCGATCTACACCGGCATCTTCCGCACCCAGGGCACGATCCTGGTCAAGGCCGGGTTGCGGCTGCGCGGCATCGACGTCGGGCCGGTCCGCCTGCCGCTCGTCGACGCCACCGAGCACGAGCTCAGCCACCTGCGCGCCGATCTCGCCGCCGCCGGTCTGTAGCGCTCGCCGGCCGCGCGCCTTCCTGGCAACCCTCAAGCTGACGGTTAGGTTCGTCCGGTGGCAGGAACAACGGGAACTCGCAGCCGTCCGCCCGCGCGCAAGCCGGGCAACCGCAGCACGCCGCAGCGCGGTTCGTCGCGAGCGGCGACTCGGCGTGGCAGCGGCCCCGGACCGCTGGCCACCCCGCTGGTCGGGGCCGGCCGCGCGATCGGTGCCATCTGGCACGCGCTGGCGACCATGGCCGGTAGCAGCGCCCGCGCCGTCGGGCGCAACGCCGCCACTGCACGCGACCTGCCGCCCGAGCACTGTCGCGACGGTGCCGCCCTGGGGGTGCTCGCGCTCGGCCTGATCAGCGTCATGGCCGTCTGGTTCCACGCCGCCGGCCCGGTCGGGATGTGGATCGACTCGGGCTACCGCTTCGTGGTCGGCACCGGCGCGTACCTCGTGCCCGTCGTGCTGCTGGCCGCCGGCGCGCACATGCTGCGCCAGGCGCCCGAACCGGGAAGCCGCGGCCGGCTGGTCGTCGGCTCGTTCGCGATCACGCTGTCGGTGCTCGGCCTGTTCGACCTCTGGTCCGACAACCCGACGACGACCCATGCCCGCGCGCACTCCGGCGGCATCCTCGGCTTCGCGATCGGCAAGCCGCTGTCCACCGGGCTGTCGGAGACCATCGCGATCCCGTTGCTCGCGCTCGTCGGCTGCTTCGGCATCCTCGTGGTCACGGCAACGCCGATCAGCGTCCTGGTCGACTTCGTCCGCCGACCTTTCACCTCCGACGGCGAGGGCGGGGTCGACGACCCGATCGAGGACGACGTGCCCAAGCGGCGC
>CAZZZE010000545.1:0-1844 GCA_964658365.1 uncultured Jatrophihabitantaceae bacterium | reverse complement strand
ACCCCGGCCTCGGCCGAGAACAGCCGCATCATGATCTCGATCTTGCCCATCTCGAGGGAGAAGATGGCCGTCGGCTTCTGGTTCTTCACCGCCGCCGAGCGCGCGAAATCCAGCGCCAGGGTCGACTTGCCCGATCCCGGCCGGCCCGCAACCGTCACCATCTGCCCGGGGTGCAGGCCATTGGTGATCTCGTCGAGCTGCTGGAAGCCGGTCGGGATGCCGGTGCCGATGCCGCCGGTGGCCGAGATGCGCTCGATCTCGTCGAGCGTGCTCTCGAGCAGCGAGCCGATGTGGACGTAGTCCTCGGTGCTGCGCCGCTCGGTGACGTCGTAGATCTCGACCTGGGCACGGTCGACGACGTCGTCGATGTTGCCGTCGAGGTCCTCACCGCTGCCCGAGGACGCCGCGTAGCCCATCTGGACGATCCGCGTGCCGGCGGTGACCAGCCGACGCAGGGTGGCCCGGTCGGCGACGATCGCGGCGTAGTAGCCGGCGTTGGCCGCGGTGGGCACCATCGAGATCAGCGTGTGCAGGTACGGCGCCCCGCCGATGCGGGTCAGCTGCCCGACCCGGGTCAGCTCGGCGGAGACCGTGACTGCGTCAGCCGGCTCGCCGCGCGTGTACAGATCGATGACCGCGTCGTAGATCTGCTGGTGCGCCGGGCGGTAGAAATCACCGGGCCGGATGCGCTCGATGACGTCGGCGATCGCGTCCTTCGACAGCATCATGGCGCCGAGCACCGACTGCTCGGCCTCGATGGCCTGGGGCGGCGTGCGATCGAACTCCCCGCCACTGCGCGAGGAGGCCTCGCGTACCTCGCCCACCAGCGTCATGGCCACCTCCTCCTGCTTCGAACCGCCCGCGATACGCCGCGCTCTGGACGCACGAACATCTACCGAGCAGGTCTGACAAGTTCTGCTCGGCGGGCGTCGTTGCGGCGGCTGGAGGACCGTATGGCGCACGGCGCGAACACGCCAACTCGACGGGTCGACCGCCCGGTGGGCAACCTGTGGGAATCGCCGGACAGCATGTGCACACAGGTGTGGACAAGGATGGGGACAACCGGGCCGGGCCGCACGCAGGGCCCGGATTGCGGACCCTGAGCGCCTCGTCCGCTGTGGACGCAAAAGTTTCTTGGATGAATTTTTCCAACTATCCAGGTGTGCTGGAGGTTAACGGCAACGGGGAGGACGACCGGACCAGGTCCGGACGTCCTCCCCGTGGGAGTCGCAGCTCAGCTGGCGGTGACGGCCACCTGAACCGAGGCGACGACGTCCGGGTGCAGGTCCACCGTGACGGTGTGCGTGCCGGTCGTCTTGATGTGGCCGTCGATCTGGATGCGCTTGCGGTCGAGCGTCGGGCCGCCGGCGTCCTTGACGGCCGAGGCGACGTCGGCCGCGGTGATCGAGCCGAACAGCCGGCCGTCCTTGCCGGCGCGAGCGCCGAGCGAGACCGACAGCTTCTCGAGGTCGGTCTTGATCTCGCGGGCGTGGCCCAGGTCGCGGATCTCGCGGGCGTCTCGCGACCGCTTGATCTGCACGATCTGCTTCTCGGCGCCCTTGCTCCACAGGATGGCTGCGCCGCGCGGCACGAGGAAGTTGCGGCCGTAGCCGTCAGCGACCTCGACGATGTCGCCGGCCAGGCCGAGCCCCGCAACCTCGCGGGTCAGGATGAGCTTCACGATGTCGCTCCTCAGCGGGCGGTCGAGGTGTAGGGAAGCAGCGCCATCTCGCGGGCATTCTTGATCGCCTTGGCGATCTGGCGCTGCTGCTGGGCGGACACGCCCGTGACCCGACGCGCGCGGATCTTGCCGCGGTCGGAGATGAACTTGCGCAGCAGGTTCG
>CAZZZE010000544.1:0-1847 GCA_964658365.1 uncultured Jatrophihabitantaceae bacterium | reverse complement strand
CCGTCGCCGACAGCGCCGCCGGATCGACAGGCGGCAACGACACAACCGCCGCACCCACCCCGATGTCCATAGGTTCGATACTGCAACAGGGGTCTGACAAGAATCGGCTCCAGAACTGGAGGTGACAAGGATCGAGGTGGATCAGGGACGGAGTCCGAATCGACGGATCCGTGCGCGGCGGACGTCTGATACTGGGGCGGTGCCGCGTCGCGAGATCCTCCGCACGAGCCGCCTCGTTCTGACCACCTGGCTCGCCGAGGATCTCGACGACCTGCACGAGCTGCACTCCGACGCCGAGACGATGCGCTGGGTCCGGCACGGCCGGCCCGAGACCCGTCCGGAGACCGAGGAGCTGCTCGCCACCTACCGCACCGAGCAAGACGGGCGCGGGTGGACGAAGTGGCGCCTCGCAGACGCGGAGCACGGCACGTTCGTCGGCCGCGCCGGGTTCGGTACCACCGACGGCACCCGCGAACTCGGCTACACCCTGACCCGGGCGCGGTGGGGCCAGGGCCTGGCTACCGAGATCGCGGCCGCGCTGGTCCGGTGGCACCGCGACGCTGCGCCGGACGTCGAGCTGTGTGCGTACGCCGCGCTCGACAACGCCGCGAGCCGGCGGGTCCTCGACAAGGTGGGCTTCATTTCCGCGCGCCTCGCGACGCACAACGGCATGGCGTGTGCTGAGTACCAGCTGCGCTAGCCGCGCGCTTCCTCGATGGCGTCGACGATCTGGCCGAGCATCTGGGTGATCTCGAAGTTCTTCGGGGTGAACACGCGGGCCACCCCGTCGCCGAGCAGCGTGGCCGCATCCGCCTCGGGGATGATGCCGCCGACGATGACGGGGACGTCGGTGAGGCCCTCGGCCTGCAGCCCGTGCACGACGTCGGGCACGACGGACAGGTGTGATCCCGACAGCACGGACAGGCCGACGACGTCGACGTCCTCCTCGACCGCGGCGGCGATGATCTGCGCCGGGGTCAGCCGGATACCGGAGTAGACGACCTCGAAGCCGGCGTCACGGGCGCGCACCGCGATCTGCTCGGCGCCGTTGGAGTGCCCGTCGAGGCCGGGCTTGCCGACCAGGAACTTCAGCGGGCGCCCGAGCGACTCGCCGAGCGCCCGGACACGGGCCTGCACCTCGGCGAGGTCGCCGTCGTTGCCACCACCACTGGCGCCGGCGACCCCCGTCGGCGGGCGGTACTCACCGAAGGTGTCGCGCAGGACGCCCGACCACTCCCCCACCGTGACGCCCACCCGGGCGCACGCCATCGAGGCCGCCATCAGGTTCTCGTCGGTCTTGGCCGCGTCACGCAGGGCGCGCAGCGCGTCGTCGACGTCGGCGACGTTGCGCCCGGACTTCCACTGCGCGAGCGCCGCCTTGGCCGACTCCTCGACGGCCGGGTCGACGGACAGGATGCCGCCGTCCTCGGAGCCCTGCAGCGGGTTCGGCTCCGTCTCGGTGTAGGCGTTCACCCCGACGACCGTGTCCTCGCCGGACTCCATGCGCCGGCGGCGCAACGCGAGCGAGGACACGAGCGCGGACTTGAGGTAGCCGGATTCGACGGCCGCCACCGCACCGCCCATCGCCAGGATGGTGTCGATCTCGGCGCGCGCGCCCTCGGCAATCGCGGCGACCTTGGCCTCTACGACCTTCGAACCCTCGAACAGGTCGTCGTACTCGAGCAGGTCGGACTCGAAGGCAAGCACCTGCTGCATGCGCAGCGACCACTGCTGATCCCAGGCCCGCGGCAGGCCGAGCGCCTCGTTCCAGGCCGGCAACTGCACCGCCCTCGCACGCGCGTCCTTCGACATCGTCACGGCCAGCATCTCGAGCAGAATGCGATAGA
>CAZZZE010000543.1:0-1853 GCA_964658365.1 uncultured Jatrophihabitantaceae bacterium | reverse complement strand
TCGAGCCCGGCCCGGTGTGGGTCGACGACCCGAAGATCGCCTGGCCGGCCAAGCTGTCCATCGGCCCCGACGGCATGGGCAACTCCCTCGAGCACGTGCAGCGGATCATGACGACGTCCATGGAGTCCCTGATCCACCACTTCAAGCTGGTCACCGAGGGCTTCCGCGTCCCGGCCGGGCAGGTCTACACCTCGGTCGAGTCACCGCGGGGCGAGCTCGGCGCGCACGTCGTCAGCGACGGCGGCACCCGCCCGTACCGCGTGCACCTGCGCGACCCCTCCTTCGTCAACCTGCAGGCCACCTCGGCGCTGTCCATCGGCGGCATGGTGTCCGACGTGATCGCGGCCGTCGGCTCGATCGACCCGGTGATGGGAGGCGTCGACCGATGAGTGAGGTGACGGCCGAGGGCCAGGTGGCACTGCCCACCAACACCGATTCGGGTCGGACGAACTTCCGCACGAGCGTCATCAACCTCGAGCGGCCGGGCAACCCCGATGTGTTCGGCGAGCAGGTCCGCCGCGACGCCGCGAACCTGGTCGCGCGCTACCCCGAGGGCCAGGCGCGGTCGGCGCTGCTGCCGCTGCTGCACCTGGTGCAGTCCGAGCAGGGGTGCATCACGCCCGATGGCATCGCGTTCTGCTCGGACGTCCTGGGCATCACCAAGGCGCAGGTGGCGGCGGTCGCGACGTTCTACACGATGTTCAAGCGCACGCCGACGGGCGAATACCTGGTCAGCGTCTGCACGAACACGCTGTGCGGGCTGCTCGGCGGCGACGAGATCTTCGCCGCGGTCAGCGAGACGCTGGGGGTCGGCAACAACGAGTCGACGTCCGACGGCACGTTCACCATCGAGCGCGCCGAGTGCCTGGCCGCCTGTGACTACGCGCCGGTCGTCACCGTCAACTACGAGTTCTTCGACAACCAGACGGTCGAATCCACCACCGAGCTGCTGGGCAAGCTGAAGGCCGGCGAGCGGCCTATCCCGACGCGCGGCGCGCCGTTGTGCTCGTTCAAGCAGGCCGAGCGGCAGATCGCCGGCTTCTTCACCACTGAGGACTACGCCCTCGAGGCCACCGCCAGCGGCGCGCCCACCGAGGCCGGGGTCGCGCTGGCCGTCGAGCGCGGTGACTCCGCCCCGTCCTACGCCGTCGACGACGCCGGTGCGCGCACCGGTGCCGACGCCGAGCGGTCCGCGGCGCAGTCCGCCCAGGGCCCGAGCCAGGACGACGCCCCGCTGTCGACGGCCGAGTCCGACCCGAAGAACTCCACGGCGCCCGGCGCCACCAGGGAGAACTGATGACGAACCTGACGCCGGTGTTGACCAAGCGGTTCGGCACCGACCAGCCGTGGAAGATCGAGAACTACGAGCGGCTCGACGGCTACGCCGGCCTGCGCAAGGCGCTGACCATGGCCCCCGACGAGATCATCTCGGTCGTCAAGGACTCCAACCTGCGCGGCCGCGGCGGGGCGGGCTTCCCCACCGGCATGAAGTGGCAGTTCATCCCGCAGGCCAAGCCCGGCGAGACACCGAAGCCGCACTACGTCGTCGTCAACGCCGACGAGAGCGAGCCGGGCACCTGCCGCGACCTGCCGATGATGATGAACGATCCGCACGCCATGATCGAGGGCATCGTCATCGCCTGCTACGCGGTGCGTGCCGAGCGCGCGTTCGTCTACATCCGCGGTGAGGCCATCCACGCCATCCGCCGGGTCACCGCGGCCGTCGCCGAGGCCGAGGCGGCCGGCTACGTCGGCGAGAACATCCTGGGCTCGGGCTTCGGCTGCCAGATCACCGTGCACAGCGGCGCCGGCGCCTACATCTGCGGCGAGGAGACGGCCCTGCTCGACTCGCT
>CAZZZE010000542.1:0-1856 GCA_964658365.1 uncultured Jatrophihabitantaceae bacterium | reverse complement strand
CTGGCCGTCGGTGAGCTGGTCGTCGGTGGTCAGCGCGCTGATGCCCCACCACGGCAGTCCGGCAGCACGGGCGGCCCGTTCGACGTCGTCGAGCTCGCGCAGCGAGGCCGCCCCCAGATCCACCGGCGCCGTGCCGCCGCCGGCGGCCGCGGCCCACGAGGCCTCGAGGAACTCGAAGGAGGTGCGGACGAGGTCGGCGGCGCGCGTGCGGACCCGCTCGGGGTCGCACAGGATGACGTGCGCACCCCTCGGCAACTCCTCGAGCAGCAGGCCGAGACGGTCGACGAGCACCGGCGAGAGGGACTCCATACCTTCGACGGCCTCCCCCCGACTGATCGGGTCGAGCAGCTCGCCGAGTTCGGGATGGTCGGCGAGCAGAGCTGCAGCACGCTCGCGGACGTCGGCGGTGAGCAGCAGCTCCCGGCACGGCGGTGCCCACAGCCCGTGGGCCGCGACCTCGAGGGAGCGCTGGTCGGCGACCTTGAAGTAGCGGATCTCCTCGACCTCGTCACCCCAGAACTCGACCCGGAGCGGGTGCTCCTCGGTGGGCGGAAAGACGTCGAGGATGCCGCCGCGCACCGCGAACTCGCCGCGTTTCTCGACCAGCTCGCTGCGGGCGTACCCAGCGCCGACCAGCCGCTCGACGATCTCGGTGAGCTCGAGACCGGAGTCGCCGCCGGCCAGCACGACCGGCTCGAGCTCGCCGAGCCGCGGCACCTGGGGCTGCAGGACCGAACGCACCGGGGCGACGACGACCGACAGCGGCCCGGTGGCCGGGTCGTCGTCGTTCGACGGGTGCGCGAGCCGGCGCAGCACCGCGAGCCGCTGGCCCACGGTGTCGGCGCGCGGCGAGAGCCGCTCGTGCGGCAGCGTCTCCCAGCCGGGGTAGAGCGCCACAGTGTCCGGCGGCAGCAGGCAGGTCAGGGCGGCGAGCAGGTCCTCGGCCTCGCGCGCGGTGCTGGTGACGGCGAGCACGAAGCGCCCGGCCCGGGCGGTGCTCGCGATCGCGAGCGGCTGCAGTGCCGTCGGGCCGCTCAGCGTCAGGTGCGGCTCGTCGAGCGAGGTCGTGGCGGCCTGCAGGGCCGGATCGTCTGCCGCGGCGTCGAGCAGGGCGAACAGTGACACGTCATCGGCCTTTCCTGGCGCACGAACGGGCCCGAGCGGCGCAGCAGCCCGGGTATCCGGGCCGACAGCGCGAGGGCCACGCGGGTCGCGCACCGCGAGGCGGCGTAGGACTGGCGCGGCCGACCTCGTCCGGTTCCGGATCGACTCCAGCCTACGCACCGTGTCCGCCCGCACCTCGAGCTCACGTCGTGAGGTACAGCCACCCGCGTCGTATCCAATCGGAATCGGGCGAATCGCCCGAACCATTCTCCGGCTCACTTCGCAATCACACCGCGGGTCAGCTAACGTGCACTTGACCGCGTCGGTTTGACGTCGGTCATGGGGGTACGCGAAATCGGGGGAATTCGCGATGGTGCTGGGCGCTTCGTGGCGCCGGTCCTCGAGCCGAAGGGCCCGGGTCGCCGGGCTGGTTTCGACGACGGCACTGTTGTGGACCGTGGGGGCGCCCGTCGCGGCCACCGCGTCGGCGACGCCGTACCCACCGACCCCGCCGTGTGCGCTGTCCTGGGCGGCGTCCAGCGGCGGCGAGCGGGTCCTGCTCGGCAGCGGGCTGGACTCCGATCAGCGGGTCGCGCTCACCGTGTATCCCGAAGGCCGGGCCATCGGAACGAGCGTCACCGACTCGAGCGGTTCCTTCCGCACCCCGATCGACCCGGCGGCAGTCAGCACGTCCGAACGATTGACCGCTCAAACCCTCACCCGCCAGTGCTCGACGGTGCCGCCACCCGGTT
>CAZZZE010000541.1:0-1860 GCA_964658365.1 uncultured Jatrophihabitantaceae bacterium | reverse complement strand
ACAACGTCAAGCCGACCCTCGAGGTCAAGAGCCGTCGCGTCGGCGGCGCCACCTATCAGGTGCCGATCGAGGTCAAGGGCCCGCGGAGCACCACGCTGGCGCTGCGTTGGCTGGTCGGTTACTCACGCCAGCGCCGCGAGAAGACCATGACCGAGCGCCTGATGAACGAGCTGCTCGACGCCAGCAACGGCCTCGGGGCCAGCGTCAAGCGCCGTGAAGACATGCACAAAATGGCCGAATCCAACAAGGCATTCGCCCACTACCGCTGGTAACCGGGTACGAGCCGATCGCGTCAAGCAATCGACTCGCCCGAAGGCCAGCCCCGCTAGCTAGCTGAAGAGAAGGAATCATGGCTAAGAACGCCGACCTCGCCAAGACCCGCAACATCGGGATCATGGCGCACATCGACGCGGGCAAAACCACGACGACCGAGCGCATCCTCTTCTACACCGGTATCAACTACAAGATCGGTGAAGTCCACGACGGCGGCGCCACCATGGACTGGATGGAGCAGGAGCAGGAACGCGGCATCACGATCACGTCGGCCGCGACGAAGTGCATGTGGAAAGACCACACCATCAACATCATCGACACGCCCGGCCACGTCGACTTCACGGTCGAGGTCGAGCGGTCGTTGCGCGTCCTGGACGGCGCGGTCGCGGTGTACGACGGTGTGGCCGGAGTGGAGCCCCAGACCGAGACGGTCTGGCGCCAGGCCGACAAGTACAACGTCCCGCGCATGTGTTTCGTCAACAAGCTGGACCGCACCGGTGCCGACTTCTTCCGTTGTGTGCAGATGATGAAGGACCGGCTGAACAGCAACACTCTCGTCCTGCAGCTCCCGATCGGTAACGAGGCCGACTTCATCGGCGTCGTCGACCTGGTCGAGATGCGGGCCCTGACCTGGCGCGGCGAGACCGCGCTGGGCGAGAAGTTCAACGTCGAGGAGATTCCGGCCGAGCTGGCCCAGCAGGCCGCGGAGTACCGCGAGCTGCTGATCGAGACGCTGGCCGACGTCGATGACGCGATTGCCGAGGCTTACCTCGAGGGCGAAGAGTTCGACGTCCCGACCCTGAAGGCCGCGATCCGGCGCGCCACGATCGCCGACAAGGTCAACCCGGTCCTGACCGGCTCCGCGTTCAAGAACAAGGGCGTGCAGCCCATGCTCGACGCGGTCGTCGACTACCTGCCCTCGCCGTTGGACGTCGACCACGTCACCGGCACGCTGCAGGACGGCGTCACCCCGGTCGACCGTCGGGCCGACGAGTCCGAGCCGCTGGCCGCGCTGGCGTTCAAGATCGCCACCGACCAGCACCTGGGCAAGCTGACCTACGTCCGCATCTACTCCGGCATGGTCGAGAACGGCGCGCAGGTGCTGAACTCGACCAAGGACCGCAAGGAGCGGATCGGCAAGATCTACCAGATGCACGCCAACAAGCGTGAGGAACTGCCCCGCGCCGGCGCCGGTGACATCATCGCCGTGGCCGGTCTGAAGCAGACCACGACGGGCGACACCTTGTCCGACCTGCACAAGCCGGTCGTGCTGGAGTCGATGACGTTCCCGGCCCCGGTCATCAACGTGGCCATCGAGCCGAAGACCAAGGCCGACCAGGAGAAGCTCGGCGTCGCGATCCAGAAGCTGGCCGAAGAGGACCCGACGTTCCAGGTCCAGAACGACGAGGAGACCGGCCAGACCATCATCAAGGGGATGGGCGAGCTCCACCTCGAGATCCTGGTCGACCGGATGCGCCGCGAGTTCAACGTCGAGGCCAACGTCGGCAAGCCGCAGGTGGCCTACCGCGAGACGATCAAGAACGTCGTCGAGCGCGAGGACTACACCCACAAGAAGCAGACGGGTGG
>CAZZZE010000540.1:0-1870 GCA_964658365.1 uncultured Jatrophihabitantaceae bacterium | reverse complement strand
CCACCGGTCCACGGCGGGAAGCCGATGCCCATGATCGAGCCGATGTTCGCGTCGGGCGTGGTCAGCAGCACGCCCTCGTCGACGCAGCGCGCCGACTCGACGGCCTCGATGACGAGCATCCGCTCGCCGAGGGTGTGGACGTCGACCGCGGCCGGGTCGCCCTGCGGCGGGAACACCTCGGCCAGGCCCGGCCAGAGTCCGAGCCGCTTGCCCGACTCGTCGTAGTTGAAGAAGCCCTTGCCTTTGAGGCGGCCCGGACGGCCGAGCTCGACCATCTTCTCGACGATGTCCTCGGCCGGGTGGCGAACGTAGCTCTCGCCCATGGCCTCGCGGGTCTCGTTGCGGATCTTGAGGAACAGCTCGAGGTTCAGCTCGTCGGCCAGCTGCAGCGCGCCGACCGGGTAGCCGGCCTGCGTGGTGGCCTGCTCGATGGTCGCCGGGCGGATGCCCTCGCCGAGCATGGCCAGCGCCTCGTTGACGAAAGTCCCGATGACCCGCGACGTGAAGAAGCCGCGGCTGTCGCTGACGACGATCGGCGTCTTCTTGATCAGCATCGAGTAGTCGAGCGCGCGGGCGAGCGCCTCGTCGGAGGTCTGCTCGCCCTTGATGATCTCGAGCAGCGGCATCTTGTCGACGGGGGAGAAGAAGTGCAGACCGATGAAGTCCTGCTTGCGCTGCACGCCCTCGGCCAGCGAGGTGATCGGCAGCGTCGAGGTGTTGGACCCCAGCAGCGCGTCGGCGTTGACGACCTTCTCGGTCTCGGCGAACACGTCGTGCTTGAGCGAGACCTTCTCGAACACGGCCTCGACGACGAAGTCGCAGCCGGCGAGGTCGGCGTAGTCGGCGGTCGGCGTGATGCGGCCGAGCACCTCGTCGCGCTTGGCCTCGGTGATCTTGCCGCGGCTGACCGCCTTGTCCAGCAGCTTCTGCGAGTACGCCTTGCCCTTCTCGGCCGCCTCGATCGAGACGTCCTTGAGCACGACCGGCACCCCGGCCTGCGCGGTGACGTAGGCGATGCCGGCGCCCATCATGCCGGCGCCGAGGACGGCCACCTTCTCGGGCAGCCGCTTGTCGACGCCCGCGGGCCGCGACGCCCCGCCGTTGATCGCGTTCAGGTCGAACCAGAACGCCTGGATCATGTTCTTCGCCACCTGGCCTGTGGCCAGGTTGACGAAGTAGCGGCCCTCGATCTTGAGCGCGCTGTCGAAGTCGACGGTCGCGCCCTCGACGGCCGCGCACATGATGTGGTGCGGCGCGGGCATCGGGGCGCCCTTGAGCTGCTTCTTCAGGTTGCCCGGGAAGGCGGGCAGCATGCCGGCCAGCTTCGGGCTCGACGGCGTGCCGCCGGGCATACGGTAGCCCTTGGCGTCCCACGGCTGCTCGGTCTGCGGGTTGGCCTTGATCCACTCGCGGGCCTTGCTGATCAACTCATCAGGCGTGGCGGCGATCTCGTCGATGATCCCGACCTCGAGCGCCTGCGCCGGCTTGTAGCGGTTGCCCTGCAGCAGCACCTTCATCAGGCCGTCGGCGATGCCGAGCAGCCGGGTGATGCGGGTGACGCCACCGGCGCCGGGCAGCAGGCCGAGGGTGACCTCGGGCAGGCCGAACTGCGCCTTCGGGTTGTCCAGCGCGATGCGCCGGTTGCAGGCCAGGGCGATCTCCAGTCCGCCGCCGAGCGCCGCGCCGTTCAGCGCGGCGACCGTGGGCTTGCCGAGCTTTTCGAGGCGACGGAAGTCGGCCTTGATGCGCTCGACGCCCCGGGCGAACTCGGCCTTGTTCTCGTCGGTGACCTGGATCAGCGTGTTGAGGTCGCCGCCGGCGAAGAAGGTGCTCTTGGCGCTGGTGACGATGACGCCGGTGACGGAGTCCT
>CAZZZE010000539.1:1005-1877 GCA_964658365.1 uncultured Jatrophihabitantaceae bacterium | reverse complement strand
TACAAGGTCTACATCATCGACGAGGCGCACATGGTGACGACGGCGGCGTTCAACGCGCTGCTCAAGCTCGTCGAGGAGCCGCCGGACTTCCTGGTCTTCATCTTCGCCACCACCGAGCCCGACAAGGTGCTCACCACCATCCGATCACGTACGCACCACTACCCGTTCCGGCTCATCCCGCCGCAGACCCTGCGTCAGCACCTCGAGGGCATCACGGTCACCGAGGGCATCGCCGTCGAACCGGCCGTCCTACCCCTGGTGGTGCGCGCCGGTGGCGGCTCGGCGCGGGACTCGCTGTCCATCCTCGACCAGCTGCTGGCCGGTGCCGGTCCCGAGGGCGTCACCTACGCGCGGGCCGTGGGCCTGCTCGGGGTCACCGACTCGGCCCTGCTCGACGACATGATCGACTCGCTGGCCGCGGGCGACGCGGTGGGCGTCTACGGCACCGTCGATCGCGTGGTCGAGGCCGGCCACGACCCGCGGCGGTTCTCGGTCGACCTGCTCGACCGATTCCGCGACCTCATCCTGCTCGACGCCGTCCCCGACGCCGGCGAGCGCGGCCTGATCAACGTCCCGGAGGACCAGCTCACGCACATGGCCGAGCAGGCCGCACGACTCGGCGGCGCGACGCTGGCCCGCTTCGCCGAGATCGTGCACACCGCGCTCATCGAGATGCGTGGCACCACGTCCCCGCGCCTCGTCCTCGAGCTGCTGTGCGCGCGGATGATGCTGCCCGACGCCACCACCGACGCGGCCGCGCTCCTGCAGCGGCTCGAGCGTCTCGAACGGCGCATGACGGTCGCCGGGGGCACCGCGGCACCGTCAGTAGCGGCACCGCCGGCAGCGACACCTCCAGCACCCGCGCCTCTGGC
>CAZZZE010000539.1:0-995 GCA_964658365.1 uncultured Jatrophihabitantaceae bacterium | reverse complement strand
TGACGGTCGCCGGGGGCACCGCGGCACCGGCGCCTCTCGCAGCGGCTCCTCCTGCACCGTCGCCTCCTGCGGCAGGCCCGCCAGCACCGACACCTCCTGCGGCGGCCCCGCCGCCCGAGCCGGAGCACGAACCAGTCGCGCCGGTGGCCGCGCCGCCCCCGGCCGCCGCTCCGGCCGCCCCGGGCAGCCTCGACGCCGCGGCACTGCGGCAGTTGTGGCCCGAGACGCTGGAGGTCGTCAAGAAGTCGAGCCGCCGTACGCGGGCCCTGCTCGACAACGCCCAGATCACCGAGGTCGACGGCGAGCTCGTCAAGCTCAGCGCGCCGGCGGCGCTGGCCAAGATGATCGGCGAGGACAGCAACACCTCGGTGCTCATGGACGCACTGTCGGCAGTCGTCGGCGGTACCTGGCGCGTCGAGGTGACCGCCGCAACGGGTGCTCCGGCCGGCGACGACGGGCCGGCGCCGAGTCACCCGCAGCCCGCCGCAGCTCGCGCGCGGGCGCCCGAGCCCGACCCACGCGACGAACCGGATTTCGAGGCCGGGCCGCACTCCGGCGACGCCGCCACGGTGCCCGCGACCCGCGACCCCGAGGCGCAGGCCATCAAGCTGCTCAGCGAGCAGCTCGGCGCGCGCCCGATCGAGGGTGGTTGAGCGCCGGTTACGCTGGCGGAGCAGCAGTCCCGAACCGGACGATAACCAGAGGTAGGACGACGTGAGCCAGCGTGGCGGAGGGTTCGGGGGCGCAGGCCAGCCGAACATGCAGCAGCTGATGAAGCAGGCCCAGAAGATGCAGGCCGACCTCGCCGCGGCCCAGGCCGAGCTGGCCTCGACCGAGGTCACCGGCACGGCCGGCGGCGGGCTGGTCACCGCGACCCTCACCGGCGACGGCGAGCTCACCGCCCTCGTCATCGACCCGCAGGCCGTCGACCCCGACGACGTCGAGACCCTGCAGGACCTCGTCGTGGCCGCCGTGCGCGACGCGCACCGCGCGGT
>CAZZZE010000538.1:0-1878 GCA_964658365.1 uncultured Jatrophihabitantaceae bacterium | reverse complement strand
CTCAGCTGGGCGCTGCTGCTCCCGCTCATCACCGTTCTGGTGTTCGGGATCTTCATTCAGCGGTTCGCCCACGCCGACACCCATGGCGTTCCCTACCCGCTCTGGAGCTTCGTCGGTCTGCTGTCGTGGAACTTCTTCGCCAACTCGGTCAGCAACGGCGGAACGAGTCTGCTGTCGAACCAGCAACTGCTGAACAAGGTGTTCTGCGCCCGCCAGATCTATCCGGTCGCCGGCGTGCTGCTCGCTGGTCTCGACGCCATGGTGTCTCTCGGGGCGCTGGCAGTGATGTTCGCTGTCTTCACGTTCGCGCCGGCCGCGACCTGCTACTGGTTGCCGCTGTTGATGTTGATCAATCTGGTCTTCGTCACCGCCGTGGTCCTGCTCGTATCCATCCTGATCGTGTACGTCCGGGACCTACGCAACATCGTCCCGATCCTCCTGCAACTGGGGCTGTTCGCGACTCCGGTCGTCTACAACCTGAGTCAGGTGGGGGCCGGTTATCAACTGCTGTACTCCTACCTCAATCCGATGGCTCCGCTGATCGAGAGCTACCGCCGCGTGGTGCTGTACGGCGAGAATCCGCCACTGTCGCTACTCGGTGCCGGGGCGATAACGTCGATCGTGCTGTTGATCCTTTCTTCGTGGCTGTTCGCGCGATTCGAGCGTGGCATTGTCGACATCATCTGACGGCTCGATCCACACCACCAGGTTGTGGAAGAAGTTTCGCAAGGACAGGTCGCGGCCGTACCTTGCCGACCAGTTGCGCACGCTCAGCCGTCGGGTGAGCGAGCGGGAGGCCCGCTGGCGCTGGGTCCTGCGGGACGTGGACTTCTCGGTGCACCCCGGCGAGTCGGTCGCGATCGTCGGTTCGAACGGCGCCGGCAAGTCGACGCTGCTGAAGCTGCTGACCCAGGTGATGTATCCGACTGCGGGCAGCGTCCGCATCCACGGCCGGGTGGGTTCGATCATCGAGCTCCGGGGCGGGATGCACCCGGACCTCAGCGGACGCGAGAACACCTTCATGTACGGCGCGCTGCTCGGCCTGACGCGCCAGGAGGTGCGGCAACGCTTCGACACCATCGTCGACTTCGCCGAAGTGCGACAGGCAATCGACCGACCGATGAAGTACTACTCGTCGGGCATGCAGATGCGACTGGGGTTCGGCATCGCCGCGTTCCTGCGTCCGTCGGTGCTCCTTGTTGACGAGGTGCTGGCCGTCGGCGACGCGTGGTTCCAACAAAGGTGCCTGGATCGGATGCGTGAGGTCCTGAACGAGGGCACGACCCTCGTGCTCGTCTCGCACGATCTCGCGTCGGTCGAAGCGACGTGCAAGCGCGGGCTGTGGCTCAAGGACGGCAGCCTGGTGGACGACGGACCGATCCGCTCGGTTCTCGGGAACTACCGCGCGGAGGTGGAGGCGACCACCACCGGCGCCTACGTACCGCCCGACTCGACCGTGCGGATGTCCAGCTTCGATGTCCACGGCGCCGACGGGGGACTCCCCGTGGCCCACGGGCCGCTGGAATTCTTCGTCGACCTGGACTCCGAGACCCCGATGCGCGGGCGCCTGCACCTGGGCATCAGCGAGGGTTCGGCAACCCCGACGCTGCTCGTCTCGACGTCCATCGCGCTGGACAGCGGGCGTACTCGCGTGCATTGCCATGTGCACAGCGTGCCGCTGCCTCGCGGTCGTTACAGCGTCTGGATGCACCTCGATGACGCACGCGACGACGACGTGTTGCCGTGGCACCCGGTGGGGTCGTTCATCCTGGCCGGCACCGATCTTGACCCTGCGCCGAAAGCCGTCGTGCGACTCGCGCCAGTCCATGTGCGCGCTGATTGGGAGATGCGGGGCCGACCCCTGCCTGCGACGCCGGG
>CAZZZE010000537.1:0-1885 GCA_964658365.1 uncultured Jatrophihabitantaceae bacterium | reverse complement strand
GCGTCCTCGAGGGGGATGGTGCGGTCGATGACCGGCCGCAACCCCGTGGCGGCGATGAAACCGATCAGCTGCTGCAGCTCGGTCTTCGTGCCCATGGTCGAGCCGACCAGTTCGAGCTGCAGGAAGAAGAACCGGTTCAGATCGGCCGGCGGGTTCGGGCCCGACGTCGCGCCGGAGATGACGATCCGCCCGCCCGGCTTCAGTGCCCGGGCCGAGTGCGCGTAGGTCGCCTCGCCGACGGTTTCCATGACCGCGTCGACCTTCTCGGGCAACCGGGCACCCGAGGCGAACGCGGCGTGCGCACCGAGCTCGAGCGCGCGGGCCTGCTTGTCCTCGGTGCGGGCCGTGGCGAAGACGCGGAAACCCGCCGCCCGCGCCATCGCGATGCAGGCCGTGGCCACGCCGCCCGTGGCGCCCTGGACGAGCACCGTCTGCCCGGGCCGCAGGCCGGACTTCGTGAACAGCATCCGGTAGGCGGTCAGCCATGCCGTCGACAGGCACGCCGCCTCGCCGAAAGACAGGTCGGCGGGCTTGGCCACGACGTTGCGCTTGGGCACGATCACGTACTCGGCGAGCGTGCCCTGGTGCTTCTCCGACAGCAGGGTGCGGCCCGGATCGACGGTGTCGTCACCCGTCCAGCCCGGCGCGTTGATCACTGCGTGCACGACGACCTCGTCGCCGGTGGACTCGTCGATGCCGGCAGCGTCGCAGCCCAGAATCATCGGCAGCTGCTCTGCTTTGATGCCGACGCCCTTGAGTGTCCAGAGGTCGTGATGGTTCAGGCTGGCCGCCTTCACCGCCACCCGCGTCCAGCCCTCGGGCGGCTCGGGGTCGGGACGTTCGCCGACCACCAGGCCCTTGAGCGGCTCGTCGGAGTCGATGGACTGGGCGTAGACGGCGCGCATGTGCCGACCCTAAACGGTCAGTTCGGCAGACGTGCGGTCCAGGGCGGCCTGGACCACGGCCAGCAGCTCGCGGGCGGAGGATCGTCGTCGCGCTCAGCGAGTCACTCGGGACCTCAGCGACGCGCGCAGCCCGGCGAACACGAGGTCGAGGTGACGCTGGCACACATCGGCGGCGTTGTCGCCCGCGGACTCGATGATGCCGCGCAGCGCCCACAAGGTGGCGAGCACGTCGACGAGCGTCGTCTCGGGTGCGACGGCGCCCGCGTCGACCGCTGCCTGCAGCAACAGCTGGAGACGGGCCCGCTGCTCAGCGCTGCTGCGCGCCCAGAGTCGGGGCAGGCAACCGCGGTTCTCGGCGAACAGATCGGCGGCCGTGCGCAGGTGCGCCTCGAGACCACGCCCGTCGGGCAGCTGCAGCGACGCCGCGGCCATGTCTTTCAGCGTCGCGGCCATGTCGTCGACGAGGTAACCGATGAGTGCTTCCTTGGTCGGGAACCGGCGATACAACGTCCCGACCCCGACCCCGGCGCGGTGCGCGATCTGCTCGACGCCGGCCTCGATGCCGTCGTCGTTGAACACCTCGACCGCGGCGCGCAGGACCCGGTCGCGGTTGCGGGCCGCGTCCGCGCGCAGCGGCGCACTCAGCTGGCTACTCACGTTCGGCGATCGTGGCGCCCGGCACGAGGGCCACCTCCGCGTTGCGGACGACGGCCGTCCGCGCGGTGTCGACCTGCTCGGCGGCACCGGCCACGGCCTTCGCCCGGGCCGCGACCTTGCGGGCGGACGGGATGCCGACCGCGGCCAGCGTGGCCAGCACCGCGGCGACGAGCAGGAAGGTGAAGCCGTTGGTGTAGCCGGACTCCTTCGCCACGCCGTCGGGGGCGGCGGACGAGGTGACGATGCTGGCCATCACGGCTGCGCCGACGGAGCCGCCGATGGTGCGGATGTTGGCGTTCATGCCGCTGGCCACGCCGGTCTGC
>CAZZZE010000536.1:0-1889 GCA_964658365.1 uncultured Jatrophihabitantaceae bacterium | reverse complement strand
ATCCGCCAGCGGCGGCAGGACATCATGACCCAGATGGCCGTGTCGGTGCAGGGTTACATGGCACTCGACCTGGTCCGCAAGAACAATCTCGAGCTGATCAAGGGCGTCGACCGTGCGCAGACCACCACCATCTCGGCGCTGCGCACCGCGGTCATCGTGTCGCAGGCGCTCGCCCGGCAGAAGTTGGTGCTCGACCAGATCAGCGCGCTGAACGCCACGACGTCCAACCTGATCGAGTCGACGTCCAATCAGCTGCGCATCCAGGGTGGTGCGATCAACGAGCAGGCGGCCAGCTCGACGATCGACATCCAGAAGCTGCAGGCCGCGTTCGACAACGTGTTCCAGACCATGGACGCCATCGACTCGTTCCGCGCCCAGGCGACCGACTCGATGGCGCAGACCGTCACCGCACTCGAGGGCCAGATCGAGCGGGCCAAGCCCTATCTCGAGCGCACCCGTCGCCTCGAGGGCGCGTCCACCGAGCTCCCCGGCGGCAACCCGAACGCGCTGCCGGGGTCCTGACCGGGTGGCCCGATGACGTGGTTCCGGCGGGGTCACGACGACCCGGCGCCCGCGCCACCGGCGCCGCAGGACGACGACTCGCCCCAGCAGCTGCTGCGCGAGCAGTGGGAGCTCGTGCAGTTCATCAACCGCAGCGCCGGCAAGTTGCCGGTCGAGGCGGTCGTCATCGCCCGTGACATCACCGATCGCATCCGCGCAGTCATCGACACCGCCACCGGCGAGCACCTCGACATCTACGCCGTGGTGCAGATCAAGGGCATCGTCGGCGACTATCTACCCACCACCCTGCGGACGTACCTGAACCTCGACCCGCGCCTGACCGACCAGGTGGGGCCGTCGGGCCGCACCCCTCGGGCGGCGCTGCGGGAGCAGCTGGCCTCCCTCGCCGGCGCGGCCGGCGACCTGGCCACGGCGGCACGCGAGCACGACGTCGATGCGCTGTTCACCCAGGGCAACTTCCTGCAGACGAAGTTCAGCCGCTCGGACCTCGATCTGTGATGCCCAGGTCCGCGTCGCGCGGCCGGCGACATTAGGCTCGACACCGACATGGCCGAGATGAAGCGGGGCGCGAACGTCGCTCTGACCCGGGAGATCCCGGGGCTGCAGTCGCTCGTCGTCGGGGTGGCGTGGAACGCCGGTGCCGAACGGGTGCTCGATGAGAACCTCGTGCTCGCCGCCGTGCTCTGCGGCCCGGACGGCCGAGCGCGCAGCGATCAGGACTTCGTCTTCTTCAACCAGATCAGCTCGCCCGAGCAGTCGACGCAGCACCTCGAGCAGACGCTGGGCGGCGACAACGAGCAGCTCGAGATCGCGTTGGCCTCGGTGCCCGCCGGCGTCGAGCGCATCGTGATCGTGCTCTACATCAACGACGGCCCCGCCCAGCGGCGCACCCTGGGCCAGTTGCGCTCGTGCGTCGTGCGCGTGCTGAACGCCGCGGGCAACGCCGAGCTGGTGCGCTCGGAGGATCTGTCGCGGGCCTTCCACGCCGAGACCGCGGTCAGCCTCGGGGAGGTCTACCGCAACGGCCCGGACTGGAAGTTCAAGGTCCTGGGGCAGGGCTACGCGAAGGGCATCACCGGCATCGCTACTGACTACGGGATCCCGCTCTGAACACCGACCCGGCCAGCGCGCCGCCGCGCGCCGACCTGACCTTTCTGCGCCGTCGCTCGCGGCCGCGCCCACCGGCGGCACCGTCGCCCGTCGCTTTGGCGGCTCCCGCGTCCGCCGGCCGGATCGACTACTCCCACCACGAGCAGCCCCGGCACGCACCGGCCGCACCGGCCACGTCGCCGCCGGCATCGTCGAGCGGCACCCGGCCGCGGATCGACTTCGGCCGGCCCGACCGCCACCCGACGGCGGCGCCGCCC
>CAZZZE010000535.1:0-1896 GCA_964658365.1 uncultured Jatrophihabitantaceae bacterium | reverse complement strand
GGAGCGCATCAGCGTTGCCGGCCTGCGCTGACGGTCAGGGACATCGATCATGACCAGAGCCGCCGCGAAGCGCACGACCGAGCCGAGTGTCGTCAAGATTCGCAAGCCCAGGAAGAAGCGGCCGCCCAAGACCGATGACGGTCGGATGGCCGTCATGGACCACCTGCGCGAGCTGCGCCGCCGGATCGTGTGGGCCATGGTCTTCATCGGCATCGGCGCGGTGCTCGGCTGGTTCCTGTACCCGCACACCCTGGCCTTCCTCAAGCATCCCTACTGCAGCCTGGACTACAAGCACCGGTTCCCCGGGGTCAAGGGCGCCGGGTGCGAGCTCGTCTACACCAACGTGCTCGCCGGCTTCACCACCCGGCTCAAGGTGTCGGTGATCAGTGGGGCGATCTTCACCGCCCCGTTCTGGCTCTACCAGATCTGGGCCTTCGTGACGCCGGGGCTGAAGAAGAACGAGCGCCGGTACACGATCTCGTTCGTCCTCGCCTCGACAGTGCTCTTCGCCGCGGGCGCCGGGCTGGCCTACCTCGTACTCACCCGGGGGCTCAGCGTCCTCGTCGACCAGGCCGGCCCCGGAACCGCTGCGCTGCTGACTGCCCCCGAATACATCTCCTTCGTGACCCTCGTGCTCGTGGTGTTCGGGGCGTCGTTCGAGCTGCCGCTGCTCGTCGTCATGGCCAATATGGCCGGTGTCCTGCCGGCCAAGCTTCTGAAGAAGTCGCAGCGCATCGCGATCTTTTTGATCTTCTTGTTCGCTGCCGTCGCCACACCGTCCACCGACCCGTTCACGATGTGCGCCATGGCGTTCCCGATGGTGCTGCTGTTCGAGGCCTCGGTGTTCATCGCCGTCGTCCACGACCGGCGCAAGGCGCGACGTAAGGCGGCCGAACTCGCCGACGCGCACCTCGAGGACGACCAACCGTCGGCAGTCGACCCGATACCGCAACCGCTGCAGCTCACCGCCGAGTTACCCGCCGACGACGCGTGGTCCGACACGACCTGACCCGCAAGGCGCCGCCTACTGTGGAGGGATGTCCTCGCCGAGTGAGCGGTACGCCGCGTCCCGGCGCAGGCAGGGCCGGCCCATCCTCGTCGACTTCCGCGCCGAGCTGTCCTTCACGCTCGACAACTTCCAGGAGCGCAGCTGCGAAGCGCTCGAGGACGGCTACTCGGTGCTGGTGTGCGCGCCGACCGGAGCAGGCAAGACCGTCGTCGGCGAGTTCGGGGTGCACCTGGCGCTGGCGGCCGGGCAGAAGTGCTTCTACACGACGCCGATCAAGGCGCTGTCGAACCAGAAGTACAACGACCTCGTCGATCGTTACGGCCCCGGCCAGGTCGGCCTGCTTACCGGCGACACCTCGGTCAACGCCGACGCCCCGGTCGTGGTGATGACCACCGAGGTGCTGCGCAACATGCTCTACGTCGGCAGCCCGGCGCTGGCCGGCCTCGGCTACGTCGTCATGGACGAGGTCCACTACCTCGGGGACCGGTTCCGCGGCGCGGTGTGGGAGGAGGTGATCATCCACCTGCCGGCGGCGGTCCGGCTGATCTCGCTGTCGGCCACGGTCAGCAACGCCGAGGAGTTCGGCGAGTGGCTGGTGTCGGTGCGCGGCGAGACCACGGTGATCGTCCACGAGGAACGGCCGGTCCCGCTGTGGCAGCACGTCCTGGTCGGCAGTCGGATGTTCGACCTGTTCAGCGCCGACGGCACCGCGGTCGACGCCCAGCTGATGCGCCACGTCGCCGATCGCACCCGCTACGTCGACCCGGTGCCGAACCGCCGCGGCGGTCGCGGCCCGCGCGGCTGGCGCCCACCGAACCGTCCCGAGATCATCGGCCGGCTCGACCGCGAGGGGCTGCTGCCGGCCATCACCTTCATCTTCAGCCGTA
>CAZZZE010000534.1:0-1899 GCA_964658365.1 uncultured Jatrophihabitantaceae bacterium | reverse complement strand
CCGGCGACATCGCCGTCATCGACCACGTCGACCTCGACCGGGTGACCGCCGAGACGTTGATCAAGGCGAAGCCGGTGGCGGTCGTCAACGCCCAGCCCTGCATCTCCGGCCGTTATCCGAACCTCGGGCCGGAGCTCATCGTCGCGCAGGGGATCGTGCTGCTCGACAACGTCGGCCCGGACGTCTTCGCCGCGGTGAAGGAGGGCACGCGCATCCGCATCGACGGCGACACGCTCTACCTCGGCGAGGACGCGCTGCTGACCGGGACGCTGCAGGACGCGGCCAGTGTCGAGGACGCGATGCGCGAGGCCCGGACGGGCCTGTCGGCCCAGCTCGAGGCCTTCGCCGTGAACACCGCCGAGTTCATGAACCGCGAGCGTGACCTACTGGTCGACGGCGTCGGAATCCCCGAGCTGAAGACGGTCATGAAGGGCCGGCACGTGCTGGTGGTCGTGCGCGGCCAGGACCACGCGAAGGACCTCAGGGCGCTCCGCCACTACATCCGCGAGTTCAAGCCGGTGCTCATCGGCGTCGACGGCGGCGCCGACGCGTTGATCGAGGCCGGGCTTCGCCCACACGTCATCGTGGGCGACATGGACGCGGTGTCCGATACGGCGCTCGGTACCGGCGCGGAGGTCGTGGTCCACGCGGGCCCCGACGGCCGGGCGCCCGGACTGCTGCGCGTCCAGGACCTCGGTGTACCGGCGCTGACCTTCCCGATGTCCGGCGGCAGCGAGGACGCGGCCCTGTTGGTCGCCGACAACGCCGGTGCCGAGCTGATCGTCTCGGTGGGCAGCCACGCCGACCTCACCGAGTTCCTCGACCGCGGCCGCGAGGGGATGGCGTCGTCGTTCCTGACCCGGCTGCGGCTGGGTAACAAGCTCATCGACGCCCGCAGCGTCACCCGGCTCTACCGCTCCCGCATCACCGCCGCGGCTCTGCTGCTGCTCGTGATCGCCGCCTTCGTGGCCATCGTCGCCGCCCTGTCGGTGGCCGACACCGGACAGGCGTACCTGTCGAGCATCGGCGACGGCTGGGACCACTTCGTCAACTGGGTACAGGACTCCTTCTCGTGATCTCCTTCCGCTACCACCTCGTCTCGGTCGTCGCGGTGTTCCTGGCGCTCGCGCTCGGCATCGTCGTCGGCACCACCGCCCTGAACGGGCCGATCACCAAGGACCTGCGCCGCCAGGTCAACGACACCAAGGACCAGCGCGACAAGCTGGCCGCGCAGGTCAAGTCGCTGCAGGGGCAGGTCAGCGATGCAGGACAGTTCGCGTCCACCTACGGCTCGAAGCTCGTGGCCGGGCGTCTCAAGGGCCGCTCGGTGCTGGTGGTCAGCATGCCGGGAGCCACCCAGGCGATGCGCGACGGCGTGCGCAGCCGGATCACCGCGGCGGGCGCATCCGTCAGTGGACAGGTGTCGTTCACCCGGGACTACGTCGACGCCAGCCAGGGCAACGCGATCGTCACGCTGGCCACCACCAACCATCCGGACGACGTCACGCTGCCCGAGACCAACGACCCGGCGCAGCTGAGCGCGGCGCTGCTGAGCTTCGTGCTTGCCGGCAAGGGACAACCGTCCGACCTGAGCCAGGTGCTCGGCGGGTTCAGCCAGCTGCACATGATCAACGCGGACCCCGGGCTCAAGGCCAGCACCGACGTCGTCGTGGTCGGCAAGGGAGCACTCGGCAAGAACCAGTACGGGCAGTCCAGCGAGCTGGCGTTCGTCAGCGGTCTGGCCAAGAACGGCGCGCACGTCGTCGTCGCCGGGAACGGCTCGTCGGCGGGCAAGACCGGGCTGGTCGGCCTGGTGCGGGCGCCGGGGGGCAACCGCACCGCTGTCGCCACGGTCGACAACGCCGACAGCGCGTTCGGCCAGGTGTCGGCAGTGCTGTC
>CAZZZE010000533.1:0-1899 GCA_964658365.1 uncultured Jatrophihabitantaceae bacterium | reverse complement strand
GCTGGCGGTGCAGCTCCTGGGTCAGGACGTGGATCTGCTGCGTCAGCTCGGTGTTCGCGTGCAGTTCCTGCTCGTTGGTGGTGAAGTCGTGATCGGCCTTGGCCTGCTGGAAGCTGGCCTGCCGGTTCTGGCCGATCATCACGAAGGTCGACAGGAAGATCGCCTCCAGCGACACCACGAGCGTCAGCGTCGGCCATGGGCTCTTCTCGAACAGCAGCATCCAGGCCGCGAACAGCACGATGTGCACGTAGACGAACATCATCGAGCCGGCGAAGCGGGTGATCGCGTCGGCGACCTTGAGCTGCACGTCCGCGGCCCGCTTCTCGGCGACCGCGGCGTAGGCCGGGTGGGTGTGGACGGGGTGCGTGGTGTGGGCCGGTGTGGCCAGCGTGTCCGACATCGTGCGCCTCTCGTTCGGGTGAAGTCCGGATCTTCCCTGACCGCGGCTGAGCGCGCGCCTCAGAACTCGGTGCGCAACGCCGCGATGTCGCGGACGACCGCGGCAGCGCTGTCGCCCAGGACGGTCAGCAGCACGGTGTGGTCGTCGAGGTGCTGCGCGACGGCGGTACGGGCGTGCACGATCGTGCGGGCCGCGACGTCGGGGCCGGTGAGCAGGGTGCTAGCCAGCACCCGGTGACCCGCCGTGTTGCCCAGCCGGCTCGTGGCCGTCAGCTCGACGTGCTGGCGCAGCACCGGCCGGCCGGCGCGGGTGACGTCCCAGCCGATCGTGGCGGCGCCGGGCGCGGGGTCGGTGCTGCGCCCGAGGACAACCAGCTCGTGCCACTCGAGGTGGCTGCCGTCGTGGAGGGCGATCGTGATGTCGACGTCGACCCGGCTGCCCTCGCAGACGATCAGCGGGCCTGGGTCGGCGACGAGACGCGCACGCTCGCCGAGCTCCACCCGCCAGGTCAGGCTCGCGGCCGGGCCGCCGCGACCCTGCGCGATCGAGGCGCCGGTGGCGGTGAGCGTGGCGTGGGCGCCGTTCTCCAGCGCGAGCTCAGCGATCAGCTCGTCGCCGGCCAGTGGGCCGGCCGCGCTGCCCACGAGGCACAGCGCGCACTCGTCCCGTTCGGCCCGGACGCGGCGCAGCGTGAGCGGCGGGGTGCAGCGCAGTTCCCCGAGCCGGCCACCGGCGTGCACGACGGCGCGGGTGTGCGCTTTCACGCGGGTACGAGCGCGGCCCGCACCTGACGCACCCACTCGGCGACGTGGGTCGCGCCCGGGTCGTCGGCCAGGCTGGTGAACAGGGTGGGCCGGGTGCCACGCACGGCAGCCGCGTCGCGGCGCATCACCTCGAGGTCGGCGTGCACCAGCGGGGCGAGGTCGGTCTTGTTGATCACCAGCAGATCGCTGCGGGTGACGCCCGGGCCGCCCTTGCGCGGCACCTTGTCGCCGCCGGCCACGTCGATGACGAAGATCTGCCGGTGCACCAGGCCGTAGGAGAACGTCGCGGTGAGGTTGTCGCCGCCGCTCTCGAGCAGGACGAGGTCGAGGTCGGGATGGTCGGCCTCGAGCTGCTCGACGGCGTCGAGGTTCGGGGCGATGTCGTCGCGGATCGCGGTGTGCGGGCAGGCGCCGGTCTGCACTGCGCGGATGCGCTCGTCGGGCAGCACGCCGGCCCGACGAAGGAAGTCGGCGTCCTCGGTGGTGTAGATGTCGTTGGTGACGACGCCGATCGTCAGCTCGCCGCTGAGCGCGCGGCACAGCGCGGCGACGAGCGCGGTCTTGCCGCTGCCGACGGGCCCGCCGATGCCGATGCGCGGCGCGCGGGCACCGGTCGGGGTGCCGCCGCGGTCGTCGTGGACGTGGCCGTCCGGGTCGTTGTGCTGTGGTGGCCGCAGCCGGTCAGGACGCAAAGAGACGCACCTCCGCGGTGAGATGGACATCGGCGAGCAGGTC
>CAZZZE010000532.1:0-1900 GCA_964658365.1 uncultured Jatrophihabitantaceae bacterium | reverse complement strand
CGCTCTCGAACATCGTGCGCTCGACGAGCGAACCCGGCAGGAACTCGGTGGCACCGGACTCGATCACCGTGATGCGCTTGAGCATCTGGCGGATGATGACCTCGATGTGCTTGTCGTGGATCGCCACACCCTGCGAGCGGTAGACCTCCTGGACCTCGCGGACGAGGTGCAGCTGCACCTCGCGCGGGCCCATGATGCGCAGGACGTCGTGCGGGTTGACCGCACCCGAGATCAGCTGCGTACCCGCCTCGACCGAAGCACCCTCGTTGACCAGCGGACGCGCGCGCCGGCTGATCGGGTACTCCTTGTCCTCCTCGCCGTCGTCGGGCGTGATGATGATCCGCCGCGACGAGCCCTTGGAACCGTCGGACTCCTCGATGCGCACCCGACCGCTGGTCTCGGCGATCGGCGACATGCCCTTGGGCACGCGGGCCTCGAACAGCTCGCCCACCCGCGGCAGACCGTGCGTGATGTCGTCACCTGCGATGCCGCCGGTGTGGAACGTCCGCATGGTCAGCTGCGTGCCGGGCTCACCGATCGACTGGGCGGCGATGATGCCGACCGCCTCGCCGACGTCGACGAGCTTGCCGGTGGCCAGCGAACGGCCGTAGCAGCTCGCGCAGGTGCCGAGCGAGGACTCGCAGGTCAGGACCGAGCGGACCCGGACCTCGCTGATCCCGGCCTCGATGAGGGTGTCGATCAGCACGTCGCCCAGGTCGGTACCGGCGGAGGCGATGACCTTCTTGCCCACCGTGATGTCCTCGGCCAGGACGCGCGCGTAGACCGACGTCTCGACGTGGACGTCCTTCACCAGCGTGCCGTCGGCCAGCGTGTCGGCGATCGCCATGGTCAGACCGCGGTCGGTGCCGCAGTCCTCCTCACGGATGATCACGTCCTGGCTGACGTCGACGAGACGACGGGTCAGGTAACCCGAGTCCGCCGTACGCAGCGCGGTGTCGGCCAGACCCTTGCGGGCGCCGTGGGTGGCGATGAAGTACTCGAGTACCGACAGGCCCTCGCGGAAGTTCGCCTTGATCGGGCGCGGGATGATCTCGCCCTTCGGGTTGGCGACCAGGCCGCGCATACCGGCGATCTGCCGCATCTGCATCATGTTTCCGCGCGCACCGGAGTTGACCATGATGTACACCGGGTTGGTCTTCGGGAAGTTGGCTTCCATCTCCTTGGCGACCTCGCTGGTCGCCTTGGTCCAGACCTCGACGAGCTCCTGACGGCGCTCCTCCTCGGTGATGACGCCGCGCTGGTACTGCTTCTCGATCTTCTCGGCGTCCTTCTCGTACCGCTCGAGGATCTCGGCCTTGCGCGGCGGGGTGACGACGTCGTCGATGGCGATGGTGATGCCCGACCGGGTCGCCCAATGGAAACCGGCAGCCTTGAGGTTGTCGAGGGTGTTCGCCACCGTGACCTTGGGGTAGCGCTCGGCCAGGTCGTTGACGATCTGGCCCAGTTCCTTCTTGGTCACCGGGTAGTTGACGAACCGGTAGTCCGCCGGCAGCGCCTCGTTGAACAGGCAGCGGCCCAGCGTCGTCTGCAGCAGCAGCGGCTGGCCCGGCTCCCAACCCTCGGGAGCCGCCCACTTCTCGCCCGTGCCGTTGTCGACCGACGTGACGTTCTTGAGCCGGATCCGCACCGGGGACTGCAGGTGCAGCGAACCGATGTCGCGGGCCATGACGGCCTCGGCCTCGGAGGAGAACACCCGCCCGTTGCCCTCGCCCTCGGGACGCAGCGCGGTCAGGTGGTACAGGCCCAGGATCATGTCCTGGGTCGGCATCGTGACCGGGCGGCCGTCGGCCGGCTTGAGGATGTTGTTCGTCGACAGCATCAGGATCCGCGCCTCGGCCTGGGCCTCGGCCGACAGCGGCAGGTGCACCGCCATCTGGTC
>CAZZZE010000531.1:0-1907 GCA_964658365.1 uncultured Jatrophihabitantaceae bacterium | reverse complement strand
TCCATGCCGCAGTCGGTGTGGTGGATGACGAACCACTCCTTGGTGCCCAGCAGCTTGTAGGAGATGACGAGCGAGCGGATCGCGTCGTCGCTGGCCCGACCGCCGGCGTTGCGAATGACGTGCGCGTCGCCCTCGGCGAGGCCGGCGTACTTGGCCGGGTCGAGCCGGGCGTCCATGCAGGTCAGGATCGCGAACCCGCGCGCGGGCGGCAGGGCGAGCTCACCCTTCGCGCCGAAGCCGGCGGCGTAGCTCTCGTTGGCGGACAGGACTTCGTCGAGGATCGACACGGCGGTCTCCTATGGTGGCGGACGGGAACTCATATTATCCCTACCGATCAGCTAGACATTCTCGCTACGAACGCGTCCCGCGAGCCACGTACGCAGGTCGGCTGGCAGCTCGGGAGCGCGGACGGCCGACGGGATGAGCGTCGGGTCACGCAGGATGGCGTCCGACACCAGCCTGCAGGTGATCCCGTGGGCCGGGCGGCTGAGCACCCGGATCGGGTCGTCGGCGGCGAGGTGACCCTCCGCGACGATGCGCAGGTAGGCGCCGGGCCGGGACGCCTCGGCGAACCGCTTCACGAAGCCGGGACTGCCGATCCGCAGGCCGAGCTTGAAGCACGGCACCCGGGGCTGCGCGACCTCGAGCAGCGTGCTGCCGATCGCCCACCGCTCGCCGATCACCGCGCCCGAGACGTCGATTCCCGTGGTGGTCAGGTTCTGGCCGAACGCCGCCTCACCCAGGTCGCGGCCCAGCTCGCTCTCCCACGCCTGCACCTCCTCCAGCGCGTAGGCGTAGACGGCCTTGTCGGGGCCGCCATGGACCGAGCGGTCGGCCTGGTCGTCGCCGTCGAGATTGACGCCGCGCACCGCGACCCGGCCCGCCACCGCGTGCTTCCAGATGGCCGTCGCGACAGCGCCGCGCCGCGTGTCCACCTCGCGCGGCTTCCCGACGTGCACGCTCACGACGGTGCCGTCGCGCTCACTGGTCATCGGCTCATTGTGGACGGGTACGGCAGGATCGAGCCCATGGCCGAGCTTCACGATGTCGACAGCGCGTTCGCGTACGGCGACTCGGTCCTGGTCGGGCAACGGGTTCGTCTGCGCGCACTGCGCGACAGCGATCTGCCGACGCTGGCCCGCTGGGAGACGGATCCGGGTCGGATGGCGACGCTGTCGAACTGGGTGGTGCCGCCGTCCGAGGCCGCGGCCAAGGAGCGCATCGCGGCGTGGTGCGCGAACGACAAGGACGATGTCGGGTTCGCCATCGAGACCCTCGACGAACCGACGCTCATCGGCAACCTGGGCCTGTTCGGAGCCAGGACGAAGGACCGGTGCGCGACGGTCGGTATCGCTCTCGGCCGCGAGCACGTCGGTCGCGGCTACGGCACAGACGCGATGCGGGTCATCGTCGACTATGGCTTTCGCGAGATGGGCCTGCACCGCATCCAGCTCACCGTGGCGCCGTACAACCCGGCGGGCGTTCGTGCTTACGAGAAGGCGGGGTTCGTGCAAGAGGGCCGGCGCCGCGACGCGGTGTGGCACGACGGCCGGTGGTACGACGAGATCATGATGTCGATCCTGGCGCCGTCGTAGGCCAGCCCGCACTGATACGTCAAAGCGTCAGAGGAACGCGAACCCGGCACCGCGGTAGGTCGGCACCGTCGCGACGACCCGGTCGCCGTCGACGAGGTGCAGGTCGTCGACGTGCTCGCACAGCTCGCCGGCCTTGGTGTGCCGGAACCACACGCGGTCGCCGATGCGCAGGTCGGCTGCGCCCGGGCCGTAGAGCGGCGTCTGCGCCTCGCCCGCGCCCTCGGTGGCGGTCAGGTGCAGCTCCGGCGGCCAGACGGGCTTGGGCAGTCGGTCGAAGCCCGGCGTGCCGGAGGCCGTCCACCCGCCGCCGCC
>CAZZZE010000530.1:588-1907 GCA_964658365.1 uncultured Jatrophihabitantaceae bacterium | reverse complement strand
AACTCCACGACGTCGCCGTCCTGCATGACGTAGTCCTTGCCCTCGATGCGCACCTTGCCGCGGGCCTTCGCCTCGGCCATGGACCCGGCGTCGACGAGCTCGCCGTAGGACACCACCTCGGCCTTGATGAACCCGCGCTCGAAGTCGGTGTGGATGACACCCGCGGCCTGGGGCGCGGTGGCGCCGACCGGGACCGTCCACGCGCGGGACTCCTTGGGGCCGGCGGTCAGGTAGGTCTGCAGGCCGAGCGTCGCGAAGCCGACGCGGGCGAGCTGGTCGATGCCGGACTCCTCCTGGCCCATCGACTGCAGCAGCTCGAGCGCTTCGGCCGCGTCGAGTTCGATGAGCTCGGCCTCGGTCTTTGCGTCGAGGAAGATCGCCTCGGCCGGCGCCACGAGCGTGCGTAGGTCGGCGATGAACTCGGCGTTCTCGAGTTCGTCGGAGTCGACGTTGAAGACGTAGAGGAAGGGCTTGGTGGTCATGAGGGTCAGCTCGCGCAGCGGCTCGCGGTCGATCCCGGCGGCGTAGAGCGTCGAGCCGCGTTGGAGCAGCTCGATCGCCTCCTCGGCCGCGGCGAGGACGGGCGCGCGGTCCTTGTGCAGGCGGACGTCCTTCTGCAAACGGGGCAGCGCGTTCTCGAGCGTCTGCAGGTCGGCCAGGATCAATTCGGTGTTGATGGTCTCGATGTCGGACGCCGGGTCGACCTTGCCGTCGACGTGCACGACGTTCGGGTCGCTGAACGCGCGGATGACCTGGCAGATCGCGTCGGCCTCGCGGATGTTGGCCAGGAACTTGTTGCCCAGGCCCTCACCGGTGCTGGCTCCGCGGACGATGCCGGCGATGTCGACGAAGCTGACGGTGGCCGGCACGGTCTTGGCCGAGCCGAACAGCTCCGACAGCACCTCCAGGCGCCTGTCCGGCACCCCGACGACGCCGACGTTCGGGTCGATCGTGGCGAACGGGTAGTTCGCGGCCAGGACGTCGTTCTTGGTCAAGGCGTTGAACAACGTGGACTTGCCGACGTTGGGCAGGCCGACGATGCCGATCGTTAAGCTCACGACGGGCCAGTCTACGGACCGCTTTGGCGCGTCGATCCCGAAACTGTCGGACCCCGGTGTGAGCATCGAGCCATGGATGTCGCCGCTGTTCTCGTCGCCGTACTGACCTTGGCCGCCGGGGTGGTCATCGGGCTGCTGCTCGGGCGCTCGCGCGCCGAGGCGACGCATCGGGTCGCTCTCGCCGAGGTCGAGGCCGCCGGCCGCGACGCCGTGGCGCGCAGCGAGGCCCGGAGGATCGGCGCCGTGCGGCTGCCGCTATAG
>CAZZZE010000530.1:0-578 GCA_964658365.1 uncultured Jatrophihabitantaceae bacterium | reverse complement strand
CGCCGGGCGCGAGAGGTTGTCCCTCGCCGAGGCGGCGACGCACGAGGCGCGCCACGAGGTCGCCCGGCTGACGGCCACCCTCGACTCCGAGCGGGCCGCTCACCGGCGGCGCCTCGAGGAGGATGCGGTTGCCGAGAGTCGGCTGCGCGAGGCGTTCGACTCATTGGCCGGCAAGGCCCTGCAGGCCAACAACCAGGCCTTCGCCGAGCTGGCCGAGGCCAGGCTGACCGCAGCGAAGGCGTCCTCCGACGGTGATCTCGCCCAGCGCCAGCAGGCGATCGAGGGCATGGTGCTGCCGTTGCGCGAGACGCTCGAACGCGTGCAGAGCCAGCTGAACTCCGTCGAGCGCGACCGCGCCGGCTCCTACGAGAAGCTGCTCGAGCAGGTCGGGACGATGCGCCAGACCTCCGAGCAGCTGCGCCTCGAGACAACCCAGCTGGTCACCGCGCTGCGCGCGCCGCAGATCCGCGGCCGGTGGGGTGAGATGCAGCTCGAGCGCACGGTCGAGGCGGCCGGCATGGCCGAGCACATCGACTACGTCACCCAGGAGTCGGTGGCCGGCCCCGACGGCGTGCTGC
>CAZZZE010000529.1:0-1907 GCA_964658365.1 uncultured Jatrophihabitantaceae bacterium | reverse complement strand
CCGACTACCTGCTGGCGCCCACGCACGAGGAGCTGTTCACGCTGCTCGTCAAGGGCGAGTACTCCTCCTACAAGGACTACCCGCTGGCGCTCTACCAGATCCAGACGAAGTACCGCGACGAGGCGCGACCCCGCGCCGGCATCCTGCGCGGCCGCGAGTTCGTCATGAAGGACTCCTACTCCTTCGACCTCACGGACGAGGGCCTCGAGAAGTCCTACAAGGCACACCGCGACGCCTACGAGCGGATCTTCACCCGCCTGGGCTTCGACTACCGGATCGTGTTCGCGGTGTCCGGTGCGATGGGTGGCTCGGCGTCGGAGGAGTTCCTCGCCCCGGCACCCTCCGGCGAGGACACCTTCGTGCAGTGCACGAACTGCGACTACGCGGCGAACACCGAGGCGGTCGAGATAGCGGCCCCGCAGGCCACGGACCCCCGGGACCACCCGGCCGAGCAGGTGCTCGACACCCCCGACACGCCGACGATCGACACGATCGTGGCCCGGCTCAACGAGCTCGGCCTGCGCGACGAGGCGTTCACCGGCGCCGACACGCTGAAGAACGTCGTGCTGCGCACCCAGGCGCCCGGCACGTCCGAGTGGGAGCTGCTGGTCGTGGGCGTGCCCGGCGATCGCGACGTCGACCTCAAACGGCTCGGCGGGCAGCTCGAACCGACCCTCGTCGAGCAGGCCGGCCCCGACGACCTCGCTGCACAACCCGGGCTGGTGAAGGGCTACATCGGCCCGCAGGTGCTGGCCGACCTCAAGATCCGCTACCTCGTCGATCCGCTCGTCGTGCCCGGGAGTGCCTGGGTCACCGGCGCGAACGAGACGAGCAAGCACGCGGCGTTCGTCGTACGCGGCCGCGATTTCACGCCCGACGGCGAGATCGGCGCCGTCGAGATCCGCGACGGCGACCGCTGCGCGCGGTGCGGCTCGCCGCTGCAGATCTCCCGCGGCATCGAGCTGGGGCACGTGTTCCAACTCGGCCGCACGTACGCCGAGACCTTCGGCCTCACGGCGCTCGACCAGAACGGCAAGCCGGTCACCGTGACGATGGGTTCCTACGGCGTCGGCGTCACTCGTGCCGTGGCGGCGCTTGCCGAGCAGACCTACGACGACAAGGGCCTGTGTTGGCCGAAGGGCATCGGCCCGGCCGACGTCCATCTCGTCGCCACCGGTAAGGACGACTCCGTGTTCGCCGCCGCCGGGAGCCTCGCCGCCACGCTCGAGGCAGCCGGCGTCCGCGTCATGTATGACGACCGCCGCGGTGTCTCGCCGGGCGTGAAGTTCAAGGACGCGGAGCTGATCGGTGTGCCAGTTGTCGTGATCGTCGGCAAGGGCCTGGCCACCGGCACGATCGAGGTCCGCAACCGGCGCACCGACGAGCGGTCGGACATACCCGTCGACGACGCCGCCGACGCGATCCTGGCCCTCGCCCGATGACCGTCCTCCGCTGCGCTCCGGCCGCCGAAGGCCATGCCCATTGGCCACTCGCTCGCGCCGCTCGCTCATGACCGCCGCGCCCTACGGCTCGTGGGTCTCGCCGATCACCGCGGCCGACTACGCCGCCGGCTCGCACCCCGTCGCGGGCGGCACGTTCGCCGGCGACGACGTGTGGTGGCTCGAGCTGCGCCCGGCCGAGGCCGGCCGGTACGCGGTGCGTCGCGCGGGCGCCGACGGCGAGTCCGAGGACGTACTGCCCGCGCCCTGGAACGCCCGCACCCGGGTTCATGAGTACGGCGGCGGGGCCTGGACGGTGGCCGACGGCAAGCTGGTCTTCGCCGAGTTCGGCGACCAGCGGCTGTACCACCTGCAGCCCGGCGGCGAGCCGATGCCACTGACGCCTGAGCCGGACGTCGCGGCCGGCCTGCGCTACGCCGAGCTGCAGGTCGTCGGCGACGAGGTGTG
>CAZZZE010000528.1:0-1917 GCA_964658365.1 uncultured Jatrophihabitantaceae bacterium | reverse complement strand
CGCGGCCGCGACGGCGCTCGTCGAGGGCCTGCAGTTCAGCCCCGACGGCCGGTACCTCGCCGTCGCTGCCGACGACGGCAACGTCTCGCTGTGGGACGTCGCGAACCCGGCCGCGCCGCACCTGCTCACCCGGCTGCGCGGCGCCAGCCTGATGCTCAACGTCGCATTCAGCCCGAACGGCCGACTGGTGGCCGGCGCCAGCGCCGACGACAGCGTCTACCTCTGGGACGTCAGCAACCCCGGCTCGCCGCGCCGCGTCGCCCGCCTGCGCGGGTTCGACAGCTACGTCTACGGGGTGAGCTTCGCGCCCGACTCGACGCTGCTCGCGGCCTCGAGTTCAGATCACACCACACGGGTCTGGGACGTGTCGGTGCCGGCGCGTCCCGTGCTGCGCGACGGGCCGCTGATCGGCCCGACCGGGTACGCGCTGTCGACGGCGTTCGCCCCGAACGGCCACGAGCTCGCCGTCGGCAGCGACGACCACACCGTCCGCATCTACGACCTGCGCAACCACCGGAACGTGCCGACCCAGACCCTGACCGCGCTCCCCGGCGCCGCGTGGTCGCTGAGCTTCAGCCCGTCGGGACGCACGATGGTGGCCGGTGGGCGGGCCGGCGACGTCGTGTTCTGGTCCACCGACTACGCGGGCTACGCCGAGCGGCTGTGCCCACTCGCCGGCAGCCCGATCACCCGGCAGGAGTGGTCGCTGTACATGCCGGGGGCGCGCTACGACCCGCCGTGCCGGTGAGCCTCAGCCGCCGAGCAGGGCCGCGTAGACGGGTTTGATCTGGGTGTTGATGATGGCCAGCCGCTCGTCGAAGCCGATGAACGCGCTCTTCATCGCGTTGATCGTGAACCACTGCAGGTCGCGCCAGCCGTAGTCGAACTCCTCGGCCAGCAGCGTCATCTCGCGGGTCATCGACGTCCCGCTCATCAGCCGGTTGTCGGTGTTGACCGTGACCCGGAAGTGCAGCTGACGCAGCAGGCCGATCGGGTGCTCGGCGATGGACTTCGCCGCTCCCGTCTGCACGTTCGACGACGGGCACATCTCGAGCGGGATGCGCTTGTCGCGGACGTACTGGGCGAGCCGGCCGAGGGTGCCGTCGCTCGCGATGTCGTCGATGATGCGCACGCCGTGGCCGAGCCGGTCGGTGCCGCACCACTGCAGGGCCTCCCAGATGGACGGCAGCCCGAACGCCTCGCCGGCGTGGATGGTGAAGTGGAAGTTCTCGCGCCGCAGGTACTCGAAGGCGTCGAGGTGCCGGGTGGGCGGGTAGCCGGCCTCCGCGCCGGCGATGTCGAAGCCGACCACGCCGTCGTCGCGGTAGCGCACCGCGAGCTCGGCGATCTCGCGCGAGCGGGCCGCGTGCCGCATGGCCGTGGCCAGCGCCCCCACCCGGATGGTGTGCCCGCGCTCGGCCGCGGCCGCCTCACCCTGGCGCAAGCCCTCGAGCACCGCCTCGACGACCTGTTCCAGCGAGAGCCCCTGTTCGGTGTGCTGCTCCGGCGCCCAGCGGATCTCGGCGTACACGACGCCGTCGGCGGCGAGGTCCTCGACGGCCTCGCGGGCGACCCGGGTCAGCCCGGCCGGGGTCTGCATGACCGCGACGGTGTGCGCGAAGGTCTCGAGGTAGCGCACGAGCGAACCCGATGACGACGCCTCGCGGAACCACTCGGCCAGGTCGACGGCGTTGTCGGCCGGCAGCGCGTCGTAGCCGATCTCGCCGGCGATGTCGACGATCGTCGCCGGTCGCAGACCGCCGTCGAGGTGGTCGTGCAGCAGCACCTTCGGCGCGGTGCGGATGGTGTCGGCGTCAAGGGGGACGGGCGGGGCGCTGGACATGCGCACACCGTATCGACAACTCCCGTCGACAACCCCAACCCCGGACCCGGGTCCCGTCCTCGGGGGCGCATCCC
>CAZZZE010000527.1:0-1921 GCA_964658365.1 uncultured Jatrophihabitantaceae bacterium | reverse complement strand
GCATCGCGAACAGGTGGTCGACGGGGCCGTCGAAGAAGCCCTGGATCTGCGCGGTGTGCAGGTCGACGGTCATCAGCCGGTCGGCGCCGGCCGTCTTGAACAGGTCGGCGATCAACCTGGCGGAGATCGGTTCGCGGCCGCGGTGCTTCTTGTCCTGCCGGGCGTAGGGGTAGAACGGCGCGACCACCGTGATCCGCTTGGCGGACGCGCGCTTGAGGGCGTCGACGAGGATCAGGCTCTCCATGACCCAGTCGTTGATCGGGGTGGTGTGCGACTGGATGACAAAGGCGTCGGTGCCGCGGACCGAGTCGTTGGGCCGGATGAACAGCTCACCGTTGGCGAACTGGCGGCGCGTGGTCTCGGTGACCGTCACCCCGACGTGGTGGGCGATCTCGTCCGACAGCTGCGGGTAGGCGCCCCCGGACAGGATGACCAGGCTCTTGCGGCCCGCGACCTGCAGAGTCGACATCAATCTTCCGTTCGCACGTCGTTGAGGGCGGCGGCCCGGGCGGCCTCGGCGGACGGCGTCCCGGCCCGCTTGCGCTCCACCCAGCCTGCCACGTTTCGCTGCCTGGCGCGGGCCACGGCCATCGCCCCGGCCGGCACGTCCTGGGTGATGACCGAACCGGCCGCGGTGTACGCGCCGTCGCCGATCTCGCGCGGGGCGACGATCATGGTGTCCGAGCCCACCCGGACGTGGTCGCCGATCACGCTGCGATGCTTCTCGACGCCGTCGTAGTTGACGAACACCGACGACGCGCCAATGTTGCTGTGCTCGCCGATGGTCGCGTCGCCGACGTAGCTCAGGTGCGGCACCTTGCTGCCCGTACCGACCTCGCTGTTCTTCACCTCGACGTAGGTGCCGACGTGCGCGCCGGTGTGCAGGACGGTGCCGGGCCGCAGGTAGGCGAACGGGCCGACGCTCGCCCCGGCGCCGATGCCGGCCCCGATCGCCACCGCACGGGTGATCGTCACGTCGGCGCCCACCGTGGTGTCGGTGAGGCTGGTCTGCGGGCCGATCTCGGCGCCGCTCGCGACCACGGTGCGCCCGTGCAGGTCGACCGACGGCCACAGAGTGACATCGGGCTCCAGGACGACATCGGCGTCGATCCAGGTGCTGGCCGGGTCGACGACCGTGACGCCGGCGCGCATGTGCGCCTCGAGCAGGCGGCGGTTGTAGGCGCCGTGTGCGGCGGCGAGCTGCACGCGGTCGTTGACGCCGGCCGTCTCGTCGGCGGGCGCGACGACCGCGGCCACCTGCCGCCCGTCGCCGGTGAGGATGCCGATGACGTCGGGCAGGTACTCCTCGCCCTGACTGTTGTCGGTGGTGAGCCGGCCGACGGCGTCGCGCAGGGCAGCGGGCTCGAAGGCGTAGACGCTGGTGGCGACCTCGTGCACGGCCAGCTCGTCGGGGCCGGCGTCCTTGTGCTCGACGACGCGGGCCACGCCGCCGTCGGGGTCGCGCAGCACGCGGCCGTAGCCGGTCGGGTCGGGCAGGACGCTGGTGAGCAGGGTGGCGGCGGCGCCCGCGGCCTCGTGCTCGGTGACCAGCGCGGCGAGCGTGGCGGGCGTCAGCAGCGGGGCGTCGCCCGGGACGACGACGATGGTGCCGGTGGCGTCGGCGGGCACGGCCCCCAGGGCCAGGCGGACGGCGTGCCCGGTCCCGCGTTGCTCGTGCTGCACGACGGGAACGGCGGCCGGGGCGATCGTCGACAGGTGGGCGGTGACCTCGTCGCGACGGTGGCCGACCACGACCACCGTGACCGCGGGCGCCAGCGGCGCCGCAGCGGCCAGCACGTGGCCGAGCATCGAGCGGCCGGCGAAGCCGTGCAGCACCTTGGGCAGGGCGGCCGAGCGCATGCGGGTGCCCGCACCGGCAGCGAGCACGACTATGGCGGCGGGGGGCGGGAGCACGAGGCCG
>CAZZZE010000526.1:0-1935 GCA_964658365.1 uncultured Jatrophihabitantaceae bacterium | reverse complement strand
ACCCGACGCGCGCGGATCTTGCCGCGGTCGGAGATGAACTTGCGCAGCAGGTTCGTGTCCTTGTAGTCGATGTAGGTGATCTTCGCGGCCGCGAGCGGGTTGCCCTTTTTCTTCGGCTTGCGAATGGGTGGCTTGGCCATGGCTATGTCTCCGTAGTCGTTCGAGAGTGAGGGTTAGAAGGGCGGTTCGTCGGAGAAACCGCCGCCGCCGGTGCCGCCGGCCGGTGGGGCCGAGCCCCACGGGTCGTCCGACGGGGCCGAGGGACCGCTGCTGGCGCCATCGGAGCCGGACCCACCGAAGCCGCCGCCCGAGGACGAACCGCGTTGGGTGCGATTGACCTTCGCCGTGGCGTACTTCAGCGACGGGCCGACTTCCTCGACGTCGAGTTCGACGACCGTGCGCTTCTCGCCCTCGCGGGTCTCGTAGCTGCGCTGCTTGAGCCGGCCCTGGGCCACGACGCGCATGCCGCGGGTGAGGGACTCGGCGACGTTCTCGGCCGCCTGGCGCCAGATGGAGCAGCGCAGGAACAGCGCCTCGCCGTCCTTCCACTCGTTGGAGTTGCGGTCGAACTGCCGCGGGGTGGAGGCGATGGTGAACGAGGCGACGGCTGCACCCGAGGGGGTGAAGCGCAGCTCGGGGTCGGCGGTCAGGTTGCCGACGACCGTGATGATCGTTTCGCCGGCCATGGTTACCGCTCGTCCGGGCGCAGGACCTTGGTGCGCAGCACGGACTCGTTGAGGTTCAACTGCCGGTCGAGCTCCTGCACGGCGGCCGGGTTGGCCTGCAGGTCGACGACGGCGTAGATGCCCTCGGCGTGCTTGTCGATCTCGTAGGACATCCGGCGACGCCCCCAGACATCGACCTTGTCGACGCTGCCGCCGTCGTTCTTCACGACCGACAGGAACGCATCGAGCGAGGGAGCGATGGTCCGCTCCTCGAGGGTGGGGTCAAGGATGACCATGACTTCGTAATGACGCATGGGAGCGCGAGTCCTCCTGTGGACTGGTCGGCCGCGGACGGTCCGCGGCAGGAGGTGTGCGCCGGCCTCGGCGGGCTACCGCACCGTGGCGGCAGCTCAGGACAGACGAACCGTTCCAGAGTACCGAGTGCGCGCGTGCAGGCGAAATCGTCAGCTGGACGCGGTGGACTTGCGGCCGAGCAGGTAGACCCGCGCGTAGATGCCGGCGACCGTGGCCAGCGTGATCACCGCGAGGATGGCCAGCAGCACCGGCAGCTGACCCGACGGCGAGGACGAGGACGACGCGAGGTCGACGGGCCGCGACGAGCCGTTGCCGCTCGAGTCCTGCGCGCCAGACGTGGAGCCGCTCGCGCCGCTGCCCGACCCGGTGTTGTCGAGGGCCAGCTGGGTGGTGGAGCCGGTGCCGGTCAGGCCCAGGCGGAACCCGCCGTTGCCGCCCGTGCCGCCCGCATAGCCGCCGCTGCCGCTACCGCCGGGCACGACCTGCTGCGGCACGGTGAGCGCCGGTGGCTTGAAGGTGGGCTGCGAGCTGGCCGAACCCTTGGCGGCGGCGGTGCTGCCGGCGCCGGTGCCGGGCGTGGTGGTGCCCGGGTTCAGGTTCGGAACCGACGGCAACGAGGTCGGCAGGGTCACGCCGGGGACGCTGGCGTTGACCGGCGGGACGGAGACGTGCACCGGCCCCACGGAGATCTTCGTCTGGGGCGTGCCGACCGACAGCTTGCACTGCGGGGCGTTCTTGGTGACGTGGATGACGCCGGTCCAGGACAGGTCGGCACCGGACTTCAGCGCGCTCGAGGACAGCGGGATCGGGCTCTTGTTCAGGCTGGGCAGCAGCGCCAGTCCGGTGGCCTGCCAGGTGATCTTGTGATCGCCCGCCGACAGCGCCTGCTGTGTCTTGCTCGGGAACGCCGTGGTCTTGCCGCCGGTGACGGTGACGGTCTGCGCGGACTTGCCGG
>CAZZZE010000525.1:0-1942 GCA_964658365.1 uncultured Jatrophihabitantaceae bacterium | reverse complement strand
GCCGTACCGCCGGCTCGTTGTCGACCTCGGCACCGGCGACGGCAAGCACGTGCTGGCCGTCGCTCGGCAACGTCCCGACGCGCTGGTCGTCGGTGTCGACGCCAGCCCCGACGGCATGCGCAAGGCCGCTCTGCGCGCCGCCCAGCAGCCGGCGAAGGGCGGGACCCCGAACGCGGTGTTCGTCTGGGCGTCGGCCGAGCGGCTGCCGCCGGAACTCGACGGCATCGACGAGCTGCATGCGCTCATGCCGTGGGGCAGCCTGTTGCGCGCGCTCACCGGTGCCGGGCCGAGCCCTGCTCTGCCCGCCGTGGCCGGGCGCTGCCGACCCGGCGCGCGGTTCCTGATCACGCTGAACCTGCACGCCTGGCGCCCGCCGGTGCCCGAGGTCGGCGACGCCCCCGAGCCGACGCCGGACGACACCGATGTGCTCGCCGCGCACTACGCCCGCGCGGGCTGGCACCTCGACGACGCGCACTACGCCGACGAGGACGAACTCCGCGCGCTCGGCACGTCCTGGACGAAGCGCCTCGGCGCGACCCGCCAGGACCTCGCCGTCCTCACCCTGCGCGGGTGGATCGGTCAGGCCGGGAACTGACGGCAGTACTCGTACAGCGCCATCGACGTCGCGGTGGCCACGTTGTAGGAGTACGGCAACCCCCACACGGGGATCTCGACGCAGTCGTCCATGAGCGCCAGCTCGTCCTCACTCAGCCCGGCCCGCTCGTTGCCGATGACCAGCGCCGTCCGCCGCGCGAAGGGGTAGTGGTGCAGATCGGCCGAGTTCGTCGTCTGCTCGAGCCCGACGAGGCGGTACCCGTCGGCACGCAGCGTCTTCAGCACCGGCGGCAAGGAGTTGCGGACCTCGAGCTGCACCTGGTCGGCGCCGTCGCGGGCGATCGTCCGGTCGAGCCTGGCGTGCCCGCACACGATCATCCGACGCACGCCGCAGCAGCCGGCCGTCCGGGCGATCGTCGAGAGGTTGACGTTGCTGCGCATCGGCGCGCACGCCACCACCAGCTCCCTGGGCTGCGCCAGCGGGCTCGGCGGCCGGTGCCGCACCTGCTCGAAGTCCGGCATCAGGCGGGCAATGCCTGCCAGGCCGGCCGCGCATCGGCCGAGCCCGCCGCGCGCCGCCGCGGGATCGTCGGTGCCGTCGGGGAGCTCACGGGGACATGCTACGAACCGTCGACGGAACTGCAGACCCCGTGCCCGCCGGGAATGTCCGGCGCCTCGACGGGCTTGGCCCCCCGACGACCGACACCGAGCCGAGGAGGTCGACGTGGACGAGCCGGGGCTCGTGCTGCGCTCGGCCCGGGGACGGGGCGTGCTCGCCGCGACGATCCTGGGCAGCGGCATGGCACAGCTGGACGGGACGGTCGTCAACGTCGCCCTGCCCCGGATCGGCCGCGACCTCGACGCCGGACTGACCGCGCTGCAGTGGACGGTCAACGCCTACACGCTGACGCTCGCCGGGTTGCTGCTGCTCGGCGGCTCGCTGGGCGACCGGCTGGGACGGCGCAAGGTCTTCGTCGCCGGCGTCGTCTGGTTCACCGTCGCCTCGGTCGGCTGCACGTTCGCGCCCGAACCCGCGACCCTCATCGCGATGCGCGCGCTGCAGGGCGTCGGCGCGGCGCTGCTGACCCCGGGCTCGCTCGCCATCCTCGAGGCGGTGTTCCGGCCCGCCGACCGGGCCGCCGCGGTCGGGTCGTGGTCGGGCTTGGGCGGCGTCGCCACCGCCATCGGCCCGGTGTTGGGCGGCGTACTCGTCGGGGTCGCGCCGTGGGGCTGGCGGCTCGTGTTCCTGATCAACGTGCCGCTCGCGGCCGTGGTCGTGGTGCTCGCCACCCGCTACGTGCCGGAGACCCGCGACGACGAGGCCACCGGCCGCCTGGACGTGCCCGGGGCACTGCTGGCCGCGACCGGTCTCGCCCTCACCGTCTAC
>CAZZZE010000524.1:0-1953 GCA_964658365.1 uncultured Jatrophihabitantaceae bacterium | reverse complement strand
TCGGGCGGTTGCGGGCTTCGTACACGGCTTCGTAGACGGCCTTGTCGGCCTCGAAGGCGCTGAGCAGGACGGCGTGGTCGCGCGGGTCGGCACCGGCGGTCTCGGCGTAACCGGCGAGGAACGCATCCCGGTTGCGGGCGGACCACTCGTTGGCGCGGTACTTGTACTGGGAGCCGTTGTGTGGGTCGTTGCCGTAATCCATGACGCGGTGGTGCCCGGCGTACTCGAACGAGCGCAGCATGCCGGCGACGTCGCGCAGCGAGGAGTCGAGGGCACGGCGGGAATCCATGGCGGCCATCGGCTCGCCCTCGAAGTCGATGAGCACCCACCGGTAGACCGTGCGCAGCGCCTGGCCGAGGTGCAGGTCGCCGTGGATGCGCTGCAGCGGCACGGTCTCGGTGAGCTCGGCGACGCGGTCGAACGTGGCGGCCAGACCGGCGGCGACCTCGGACAGCTGCGGCACGATCGTGGCCGCCCACTGCAGCCGCTCGTGCATCGCGGCGGCCCGCGCCTGCAGCTCGTCGTGCGAGGCCTCGCGGGTGCCGAACGCGGTCGCGAGGTCGGCGTGGACCCGCGCGACGGCCGAGCCGAGCCGCTCGGCCTCGCCGGCGAAGTCGCCGCCGGCCTCGTCGGCATGCAGGTCGGCCTCGGCCATGAGGTCGCGCACGCTGGCCTTGGCGAGCTCCCAGCCGTCGGTCGCGGTGGTCAGGAACTCCTGCAGCATCGCCAGCGACGTGCGCTCGCCCTCGACGTCGACCTCGGCCGCGCCGAGCAACCGTGCGACGTTGGGCGCGCCGAGCTTGCTGAGCTCGCCCTGCACCTCGATGTCGGGGTTGAGGCCGGGCTGCAGGCGCCGGAACACCTTCATGATCGCGACGTCGCCGAAGATCATCGAGGTGTTCGACTGCTCGCCGGACAGCACCAGGCTGGACTCGTCGACCGGGATGTCGGCGGCGTCGGCGAACCGGGTGAAGCGCAGCGGCCCGTCCGCGGCCTCGTCGCGGATGCCGACCAGCCAGGCGCGGGTGACGTCCTTGTCATGCAGCGCGTCGTAGATCCAGCGGGTGCCGGCGTCGGTGGGCACCGAGCCGAGCAGGACGTGCTCGAGATTGCCCTGCGGTTCGGAACGGGCGACGAGCGGCAGCGCGTAGGTCTCGCTGTCGTTCTCGGCGTAGTCGGCGCGGGCCGTCCAGATGGTGACCTGCGGTGCCACCGACTGCAGTTCCCCGAGTCGGGTCACCTCGATGTCGAACTCGCGGCCCTTGCCCGCGAACCAGCGCTGGGTCGGGATCCACGCCTTGATCAGCTGACCCACGAGATCGTGCACGTCGCTGATGTGCTTGTCGTCGTCCGGCGAACTCATATGCCGCCCTCCTGCTCGTACTCGTGCTCGCGCTCGTGCTCACCCAACGCCGCGGGCTCGGCGTCCGAGGTGTGCAGCCGGGGGATGCGCAGCCAGTAGAAGCCGTGCCCGGCCAGGGTCAGCAGGTAGGGCAGCTCGCCGATCTCGGGGAACTGCGCGCCGCCAGACAGCTCGATCGGCGAGGCGCCGCGCCAGGGCCGCAGGTCGAGCTCGACGGCCTGCGGGAAGCGCGAGAGGTTGTTGACGCACAGGACGATGTCGTCGCCGAACTCGCGCACGAAGCTCAGCACCGACGGGTTGCTGCCGCCGAGGTCGGTGAACGTGCCGAGGCCGAACGCCGGGTTGGCCTTGCGCACCTGGATCATCCGGCGCGTCCAGTGCAGCAGCGACGAGGTGTTGCGCGTCTGCGACTCGACGTTGGTGACCTGGTAGCCGTAGATCGAGTCCTGGTTGGTGGGCAGGTAGAGCCGGCCCGGGTCGGCGGTCGAGAAGCCGGCGTTGCGGTCGGGCGTCCACTGCATGGGGGTGCGGACGCCGTCGCGGTCGCCGAGCCAGATGTTGTCGCCCATGCCGATCTCGTCGCCGTAGTA
>CAZZZE010000523.1:0-1953 GCA_964658365.1 uncultured Jatrophihabitantaceae bacterium | reverse complement strand
GGTGGGGCGCCCCGCACCACACCGTGCCCGCCGACTACCCGGTCGTCGTCCGGCTGATCGACAAGTCCAACATCGGCTCGCTCGACGTCAGCGCCAAGGGCGAGCAGGGCTTCGGCTGGTTCGGCGGGACCGACACGTTCACGAGCGCCTACGCCAAGCTCTGGGGCGCCGCATGACGGCAGCCCACACCGTGCCGTCAGGCGCAGCCGGGCCGGGCACACCCCGGCTGCGCCTGACGAACATCGCCAAGCAGTTCGGCCACACGGTGGCCCTGGACCAGGTGAATCTGACGATCTACCCGGGCGAGATCCACGGCCTCATCGGGCAGAACGGGTCGGGCAAGTCCACCCTCGTCAAGTTGATGGCCGGTTACCACCAGCCGGACAGCGGCAGCGTGATGGAGGTCGACGGCGTGGCCGTGCCGTTGCCACCGACCCCGCGGGACCTGATGCTGGCCGGCCTGTCGTTCGTGCACCAGGACCTCGGACTGCTCGACCACCTCAGCGTCGCCGAGAACATCTGCGTCGGGAATTACCAGGCCTCGCGGGTGCTGCGCCGGATCAGCGCCGCGAAGCAGGCGACGGTGGCCGGCCGCGCCCTCGACCGGCTCGGGGTGTCGCTGCCGGTACGGGCGCTCGTCGCTTCGCTGACCCCCGCCGAGCGGGCCTACGTCGCCATCGCCCGGGCGCTGCTGCGGCAGAGCCCGGGCCAGGGCGTCGTCCTGCTCGACGAGGCCACCCGTGCCCTGCCGCCCGACAGTCTCGGCGACGTGCACGCGGTGCTGCGCCGCATCGCCGCCGACGGTGGGGCGGTGCTCATGGTGAGTCACAGCCTGGAGGAGGTGCTCGCCGTGACCGACACGGTCACCGTGCTGCGCGACGGCAAGGTGGTCGGCGAGGCCACCCCGAGTCACCGCCTGGACCGCGCGGCACTGGCCCGCTCCATGCTCGGCTTCGATCTGGCAAGCGGGCGGCGGCGGGAACGCGAGCCCCGGGGCGAACCGCGGGTCGTCGTGCGTGGCCTGTGCGGCGGCACGGCGCGCAACGTCGATCTCGACGTCGCGCCGGGCGAGATCGTCGGGCTCACCGGCCTGCCCGGCACGGGGTACGAGGACGTGCCCTACCTGCTCGCCGGGGTCCGACGGGCCACGGCCGGCACGCTCACGATCGACGGCCAGCAACTCGATCTCCGACGCAGCGCAATCCGCACGATGCGCCGCTGCGGTGTGGCTCTCGTGCCCGAACGGCGCGAGCGCGACGGCCTGGCGATGGAGATGTCCGTCGCCGACAACATCACCGTGCCGCGCCTGTACGAGAAGGGCCGCCGGATCTTCGCCGGCGTCGCGTGGCGCGAGGCCGAGGCGCGCTCGGTGATCGAGCGGCTCGGCGTCCGGCCGCCGCACCCGCAGCTGCTGGCGGGACAGCTCAGTGGCGGCAACCAGCAGAAGGTCGTGCTCGGCAAGTGGCTGGAGGGATCGCCGACGCTGCTGATCCTGCACGAACCCACGCAGGGCGTGGACGTCGGCGCGCGCGCCGACATCCTCGACGCGCTGGCCGCCGCCGCCCGATCCGGGATGTCGATCCTCATCGCATCGTTGGAGGCCGCTGACCTCGCCGCGGTCTGCGACCGGGTGCTCGTCTTCGCCGACCAGACCGTCGGCGCCACGGTCGTGACCGACCGCCGCGACCAGATCATCGATGCCATCTACTCCGCACAGTCGGCGGGGGCCAGTCCGTTGGAGGGCGTGCAGTGAAGACCGACCAACCGAGAACCGCGACCGTCAGCCCGCCCGTGCCCGCGACGCATCCGGTGGACGCGGTCTCGCCGCATGCCGCCAAGGACGCAGGCACCGCAGCCGGGACCCGCAGGCGGCCCAGCGCGCGGGCCGTCGCGCTGCGCTCGGTCGAGCGCTACATGCTCGTCGGCATCTGGGCGGTCATGATCCTGATCTTC
>CAZZZE010000522.1:0-1971 GCA_964658365.1 uncultured Jatrophihabitantaceae bacterium | reverse complement strand
GCGTCTTCACGGCCACCGACGTGTTCCTGTTCTACGTCTTCTTCGAGGCGATGCTCATCCCGATGTACTTCATCATCGGCAGCTTCGGCGGCCCGCGCCGCCAGTACGCCGCAATGAAGTTCTTCCTGTACTCCCTGGTCGGCGGCCTGCTGATGCTGGCCAGCGTCATCGGGCTCTACATCACCAGCCCGACCAAGACGTTCTCGATCACGACGCTCATCGCCAACCCGCTGCCCGACGACGCGACGCAGAAGTGGCTGTTCCTCGGCTTCTTCATCGCATTCGCGATCAAGGCGCCGCTCATCCCGTTCCACACCTGGCTGCCCGATGCGGGTGCCGAGGCGCCGGCCGGCGGGGCGGCGCTGCTCGTCGGCGTGCTGGACAAGGTCGGCACGTTCGGCTTCCTGCGCTACTGCCTGCCGCTGTTCCCCGACGCCTCGCGCTACTTCGCGGCGCCGATCCTGGTGCTGTCGGTCATCGGCATCCTCTACGCCGCGTTCCTGGCCATCGGCCAGCGCGATATGAAGCGCATGGTCGCCTACACCTCGGTGGCCCACTTCGGCTTCATCGGGCTGGGCATCTTCGCGTTCACCACCCAGGGCGGCACCGGCGCGGTGCTGTACATGGTCAACCACGGTTTCTCGACGGGCGCGCTGTTCATCGTCGTCGGCCTGCTGATCGCCCGAGGCAAGAGCCGCAACGTCGACGACTACGGTGGCGCGGCGAAGGTGACGCCGATCCTGGCCGGGCTGTTTCTGCTGGCCGGGCTGTCGGCGCTGGCCCTGCCGGGCATGAGCACGTTCGTCAGCGAGTTCCTCGTGCTGGTCGGTACGTTCACCCGCTACAAGGGCTTCGCGATCATCGGCACCACCGGCATCATCCTGGCCGCGATCTACGTGCTGTACCTCTACCAGCGCACGTTCCAGGGAACGGTCAGTGCGCGGGTCGAGAAGTTCCGCGACCTCAACGCCCGCGAGATCTTCTCGGTGGCGCCGCTGATCGCGATCATCATCTTCCTCGGCGTCTACCCCAAGCCGGTGATCGACATCATCAACCCGGCGGTCAAGGCGACGCTGTCTAACGTCCACAAGACCGACCCGGCTCCCAAGATCAGCGGGCAATCAACCAACGTCGGAGGCGGCAAGTGAACGCCATCCTGCTGGCCGCGCCGGTGGATCACATCACCACCCCGTCGGTCGCGTACAGCGCCCTCTCGCCGATCTTCATCGTGCTGGGTGCGGCGCTGCTGGGCGTCCTCGCCGAGGTCGTGGTGCCGCGGGCCGAACGGTTCGCGGTCCAGGTGGGCATTGCCATCGCCGGCCTGGTCGCCGCGGTGATCGCGGTCGCTCTGCTGCACGGGACGTCGATCACCACGCCGTCGCCGCGCGGCACCAACACCGCGTTCGCCGGTGCGCTGGCCATCGACCCAGCCGGGTTGTTCATCCAGGGCACAGTCCTGGTGCTCGCGGTCATGGCCGTGCTGCTCATGGCCGAGCGCAGCGTCGACATCGGCAGCCCGATCGTCGCGTCGTCGGCCGTCACCGTCGGCTCGTCCGACGACCGCCGGCTGGCCACCAGCGAGCGGGTGCAGACCGAGATCTTCCCGCTGTTGATGTTCAGCGTCTCGGGCATGCTGATCTTCCCGGTGTCGAACAACCTGATCCTGATGTTCGTCGCGCTCGAGGTCCTGTCGCTGCCGCTGTACCTGATGGCCGGCATGGCCCGGCGCCGCCGCCTGCTCTCGCAGGAGGCCGCGGTCAAGTACTTCCTGCTCGGCGCCTTCGCCTCCGCCTTCTTCCTCTACGGCCTGGCGCTGCTCTACGGCTACGCCGACTCCGTCGACCTGCCGAACATCCTGGCGGCCAGCCGCACCTCGACGAAGTCCGACGTCCTGCTCTACCTGGGCCTGGCGCTGCTGCTCGTCGGCCTGCTGTTCAAGGCCGGCATCGCGCCGTTCCACAGCTGGACGCC
>CAZZZE010000521.1:0-1974 GCA_964658365.1 uncultured Jatrophihabitantaceae bacterium | reverse complement strand
AGATGTTCCAGGTGATCGAGCACGCCCGCATGATGGTCGGCACCAAGGCCATCGCCACGCTCTCGACCGGCTACCTCAACGCGCTCGACTACGCCAAGACCCGCGTGCAGTCCGCCGACCTGACCAAGGCCGGCGACAAGACCGCGCCGCGCGTCGAGATCATCAACCACCCCGACGTCCGCCGCAGCCTGATGCTGAACAAGGCCTACGCCGAGGGCCTGCGCGCCCTTGTCTACTACACCGCGTCGGCGCAGGACCGGATCATCGTCGCCGAGCACACCGGCTCTGACAGCACGCTGGACGAGGCGATCAACGATCTGCTGCTGCCGATCGTCAAGGGCGTCGGCTCCGAGCGCTCCTACGACCAGCTGGCCCAGGCGCTGCAGACCTTCGGCGGCTCGGGCTACCTGCAGGACTACCCGCTCGAGCAGTACATCCGCGACGCCAAGATCGACACCCTCTACGAGGGCACCACCGCCATCCAGGCGCAGGACTTCTTCTTCCGCAAGATCGTGCGGAACAAGGGCGCCGCGCTCGGCGCGCTGTCCAACGAGATCACCCAGTTCCTCGAGTCGATCTCCGACGAGGGCCGGCTCAAGGACGACGCCGCGGCGCTGCAGAAGGCGCTCGAGGACTTCGGCGGCATCGTCGGTGCCATGTTCCAGCAGTTGATGAGCGGTCAGGAGGACGTCGCCAACGTCTACAAGGTGGGCCAGAACGCCACCCGCCTGCTCATGTCGGCCGGAGACCTGATGGTCGGCTACCTGCTGCTCAAGCAGGCGTCGGTGGCCCTGACCAAGCTCGACGGCAACGGGTTGTCGGAGTCCGACCGTGCGTTCTACGCCGGCAAGCCGGCCGTGGCACACTTCTTCGCCAGCACCGTGCTGCCCGAACTGGCTGCGCGCCGCCAGGTGGCCGAGGGCATCGACAACGCCCTCATGGACCTCGCTGCAGCCTCCTTCTGACCCGTCCCTCCGCAGGGGATGAATACCCGCTTCAGCTGGCTACGGCCGGCTGAAGGGGGTATTCATCGATGGGCGCGGCGCGGCCGCCGCGTTCTTCCGTGCGTAACACCGCGGCGCTAGCTTTCGCCGGCATGACGAACCGACGGCGCGCCGCGCCGTGGCTGCTGCGGTTGGCTGTCGAGCGCGAGGGCACCGTGCACGAGGTGATCCTCGAGGAACTGCGTGCGGCGATCCTGGCGGGCGTGGCGCGTCCAGGCACCGTGATCCCGGTCGACGACGTCGCCGAGCGTTTCGCCGCCAGCCGCATCCCGGTCCGGGAGGCGCTCAAGACCCTCGTCGGCGAGGGCCTGGTCGATCACCTGCCCCGGGCCGGCTACACCGTCGCCCAGCTGACGGCCGGCGAGCTGGTCGAGCTCTACCTCGTCCGCGAGGCGCTCGAGGGCGCCGCGCTGGCGGTCGCCGTCGGCAACGCGACCCCTGCCAACGACACCGAGGTCGATGCGGCCTACCAGGCGCTGAGCGCCGCCATCGCTCTCGGCGACCTGCGCGGCCATCACCGCGACAGCCGGCGCTTCCACTTCGCGCTCGCCTCGCCGTCGCGTATGCACCGCCTGCTGGGAATGTTCGAGGCGGCCTGGAACCTCACCGAGCCGCTGCAGCCGATGAGCTACGTGTCCTCGGAGATGACGCAGACGCTGCACGCTGATCACGACGTCATGCGCGAGGCGTTCCTGGCCCGCGACGTCCCCGCGCTGCTCGCTGCGTCGACCACCCACTACCGGCGGCTGCAGGACGCGCTCGCCGCCGTGCCCCGCAACGCCGGGCTGTTCGGCTAGCGGATATATCGGCGATATATCCATTCGGTCATCGGCGAGCAACACGGCCTTCTTAGGTTTGCCCGAACCGACCGGGCCAGCGACGTCCCGCTCCACCGCCACCGAGGAGCGCCGATGACCCAGACCGCTGATCCGATCCCGTCCGCCGTCCCTACTTCGCCGCAATCGCCCGC
>CAZZZE010000520.1:0-1978 GCA_964658365.1 uncultured Jatrophihabitantaceae bacterium | reverse complement strand
GTGCTCGTCGAGGTGGCCGATGACCGCGCCGAGGTCGACGTCGTCGGCGAGCAGCAGGTTGGGGCTGGTCGCCCCGATGCGCTCGGCGCGCAGCGCGATCTGCTCGACGGACTCCTCGCCGGAGACGTAGAGGACGGGCCGGTCCTGGGCGCGGGCGACGCGATCGGCGACGGCCAGCAGCAACGTGCTCTTGCCCGAACCGGGCGGGCCGCTGCACAGGCAGACCTGCCCGGGCACGAGGCCGCCGCCCAGGACCCGGTCGAACTCGCCGATACCGGTGGGCAGGCGCACGACCGGGCCACCGGTGACGACCTCGGACACCCGACGGGCCGGGCGGTTGGGCGTGCTGCCCTTGGTGCTCGAGCGCAGGCCGGGATCACGGGTGGCTGGAGCGCTGTACTCGACGAGCGTGGAGAACTCGCTGCACTTGGGGCAACGGCCGTACCACTTACCGGCCGTGGCGCCGCAGGACTGGCAGCGGTAGGCGGTCGTGGGGCGAGGCATGCTCGGACGGTAGCGCCCGGCACCGACACGATCAGGTCGACACCCGCACGCGGTGGCTCAGTCGCTGGCGGTGCCGCTGGGCTGGGGCACCACGGACTGCGACGGGTCGGTGGTGACGTTCACCGGTACCCGGACGGTGACGGTCCCGGCCCGGGCGAAGGTGAGGGTCATGGTGACGATGCTGCCCGGATAGATCGTGGACTTGGTGCCCGACGCGATCAGCGAACCGGTCGCGTCCGGGACGCCGTAGGACGTGCGGCCGTCGGCCGGGATGCTGACCGTGTGGCTGCCCGCCGGGGCGCTCGAGCCGGCGCTGGACGGCGCGGCACCGGCCGACACCACCTGGTCGCCGGCAGCGATCGAGGTGTACGCACCCCAACCGCTGAACGACGTCGAGGTGATGTCGTTGAGCACGTCGCTCGACGTACCGTTGTTGACGAAGACTCCGATCAGGCGCAGCGCCGACCCCTTGGGGTAGGACGCCCCCTGGGGCGCCTCGACCGTGAGGTTGCGGATGGCGATGGGCCCGACCTGGGCGTTGACGCCGGAGACCGACGGTCGCTGGTTCTGGGTCTGCGCCACCCGACCGGCCGCACAGGCGGAGGTCAGCAGCACGGCAGCGACCGCGACCGCGCCGAACCCGGCGGTGCGGGGGCGGCGCGCGGGCCGGGCTCCTGCGTTCACGTCGACTCCTCGCTGCTGCTCGAGCGGTGCGGCTATCCGCTGACCGTTCGCTCGGACACAGCCTAGCGAGCGCATGATCGGGTCGTGCGGGCGACCGTCGCCCGGTCGCTCGGCCAGCCGGTGAGTTCGCTCTGAGTCCCGAAATTCGGGCGCTGGAGGCTTGACAAATCAATTCTCAGCTCCTAAGGGCGCTCAGCTCCGTGTTATCCTGGAGGAAGCGAAAGGGGCTGCATTACATGACTTTCAAGGTCGGCGAGACCGTCGTTTACCCGCATCACGGAGCTGCTCTCATCGAGGCGATCGAGGAGCGACTTCTCAAGGGAGTCAAGAAGACCTATCTGCGGTTGAAGGTGGCCCAGGGCGACCTCACGGTGCTGGTGCCGGCCGAGAACGCGGAGGTCGTGGGCGTGCGCGACGTCGTCGGGCAGGAGGGCCTGGACAAGGTCTTCGAGGTCCTGCGTACCCCGCACACCGAGGAGCCGACCAACTGGTCTCGTCGGTACAAGGCCAACGGCGAGAAGCTGGCCTCCGGCGACGTGAACAAGGTGGCCGAGGTCGTGCGTGACCTCTGGCGCCGTGACCGCGACCGTGGCCTGTCGGCCGGCGAGAAGCGGATGCTGGCCAAGGCCCGGCAGATCCTGATCAGCGAGCTCGCGCTCGCCGAGGGCACCAACGAGGACAAGGCCGAGGTCGTCCTCGACGAGGTCCTGGGCGAGGCAGTTGCCTGACCCGCTTGACCAGGCCTGACACCGAGGCCCAGCCTCTCCACGTGATGGCGGCGACGAGTCCA
>CAZZZE010000519.1:0-1982 GCA_964658365.1 uncultured Jatrophihabitantaceae bacterium | reverse complement strand
GACGGCGCATTTTCCGGCAAGCGAGAAGCGGTTCACTTGCGATCCTGGTGCGCGGCACGTTTGCGGTTTAACACCCGGCGCGCTGCCGCGGCGATATGCGGGGCGGCGATTTCATAATGATGCGCCAGCTCATCGGGCTCGCCCGAAGCGCCGAAGACATCTTTCACACCGACAAATTCGACCGGACAGGGATGGGTGGCGACAAGCGCCTCCGCAACCGCGCCGCCCAGGCCGCCATGGATATTGTGGTCCTCGGCGGTGACAATGGCGCCGGTCTCGCGGGCGCATCGGGCGATCAGCGCCGCATCGATCGGCTTGATGGTGGGCATGTTGACCACCCGCGCGTGCACGCCCGCGGCCGCGAGGACGGCGTCACGCTCGGCGTCGACAGCAGTGACGACGAGGACCGGCGAGACCGGCATCAGTCGACGCTGCGCGGGACGCCCGGCGCCCCGCCGGTTCGGGGCGTGGCTGCGTGCCGGTTGTGGGCGCGCGAGCGCAGCACGACCAGCGCGGCCACCAAACCGGTGATCACCGCGGCGACGAGGAAGGCGATGGTCCCGTCGGTGGTGCTCGAGCTCGGCAGGGCCACCGCGATCGCGGCGCCGATGACCCACGCCAGTTGCAGGAAGGTCTCGGACTTGCCGAACGCGCTCGAGCGCAGGGTCTCGACGACGTCGTTCTGGATCAGCGAGTCGAGCGCGATCTTGGACAGCGCGTTCAGGGCGGAGCAGACGAGCATGGCGACGATGGCGGTCAGGATGCTGAACGTGATGGCGGCCAGCACGAGCGTCCCGAACGCGATGAGCGTGCAGACGACGATGACCGACTCGGGCCTTGCCATCTTCAACCGGGTGCCGAGGGCCGTGCCCACGAAGTTGCCGGCGCCGGCGGCGCCGACGACCCCGCCGAGTTCGAGGGCGCCGGCCAGGCCGTGTTTCGTCGACTCGACGTAGAAGGCCAGGTAGATCGTCAACATGCCGGACAGCAACCGCAGCACGCACTGGCCCTGCAGCGCGATGACGAGGTGCGCGCCGAACCCGCGCTTGGCCCACTGCTGGATGCGAGACAGCGGCGGGACCTTGTCCTGGCGGCGTGGACGCATCGGCTCGCCCGGGTGCCGGGGAGCGGGCGCCGCGGAGTCGACCTGCTTGGGCAGCCGGAAGGCGAAGACGGCGCACGCCGCGAAGCCGACGGCGGTGACGACGAGGCCCGCGGCGTAGGAGCCGGTGACCTTGATGATCGTGCCGACCGCCGAGCCGAGGACGATCGTCGAGCCGAGCCCGAAGATGGTCAGCTTCGCGTTGGCCGCGGTGAGCGTCATGTTCGGCGGCACCAGTCGCGGCGCCGCCGCGGCCCGCAACACGCCGTAGGCCTTCGACAGGACGAGCGAGCCGAGGGCGCACGGGTAGAGCACCAGCAGGTCGGTGGGGTGCATGGCCATGATCAGCGCCAGGACAGCCCGCCCGATGGCGGTGCCGGCCATCGTCCAGCGACGGCCGTGCTGCAGCCGGTCGAGCGCCGGGCCGATGACGGGCGCGACGACCGCGAACGGCGCCATCGTGACGAGCAGGTAGAGCAGGACGTTGCCGCGCTGGGCGTCGGATGACGCGCCGAAGAACACCGTGCCGGCGAGCGCGACCGTGATCATCGCGTCGGTGCCGTAGCTCAGCACCTGGTTCCAGATCAGCGCGGTGAGCCCGGACTCCTTGGCCCCATCGGCCTCGCTGAGCGAGATCACCTTGCGCGTGACGACGCGCGCGGCCTTGTTGGTGGTGGTGACCGTCGCCTTGCCCAGGGTCACCGCGGCCTTGCCGACCGTGGGGGAGTCACTGACGGCGGTGCCGGTGTGATAGGTCGACGAGCTGTATCCGCCGGGTTCCGCGGCCGGTGCCCCCGGGGCCGGCGGATAGTCGTACCGCTCGTCGGGCGGGTGGTGCGTGGTGTGCGCGGAGCGGCCGAACCGCCCGTGCGGTCGATCG
>CAZZZE010000518.1:0-1986 GCA_964658365.1 uncultured Jatrophihabitantaceae bacterium | reverse complement strand
CACCGCGTTCGTCGACCGCGACCCGATCGTCAATGCCGTGGTCGCCGCCCGGCTGCAGGCGTTGCCGTCGCTGTCGGCGCGCCGTTTCGGGGGCCAGCTGCTGGGCGTGCGCGACGCCGGCGGCGCGCTGGTCGCCGCCGCGTTCAACGGCGGCAACCTGCTGCCGATCGGCGGAGGGCCCGAGCACTGGCAACTGCTCGCCGAGTTCGTGGCCCGCCGGCCGCGCGTGTGCAGCTCCGTCGTCGGACACGCCGACGCCGTGGCGCTGATGTGGCCGGTGCTCGAGGCCGCGTGGGGCGCCGCCCGGGCCGTGCGGCGGCGACAGCCGTTGCTTGCGCTGGACCGCGCCCCGGCCGAGCGTCCGCCCGACGTCGGCCTGCGGGTGATCCGGCGCGACGAGCTCGACGCCTATCTGCCCGCCGCCGCGGCCATGTTCGCCGAGGAACTCGGGGTGTCGCCGACCGAGGGCGGCTCCGGGCACTACCGCAGTCGCGTCGCGACCCTGATCCGGGAGGGCCGCGCATTCGGCGTGCTGCGGGACGGCGAGGTCGTGTTCAAGGCCGACTTCGGCGCCGTGTCGCCGCGCACCTGCCAGATCCAGGGCGTCTGGACGCGCCCCGACCTGCGCGGCCGCGGCCTGGGCACGGCCGCCATGATCGGCGTGCTCGACCGGGCACTGGCCGCCGCCCCGAGCGCGAGCCTGTACGTCAACGACTTCAACGAACCGGCTCGGCGGATGTACGCCCGCCTCGGCATGCGCGAGGTCGCGACGCTGTCCACCGTCCTGCTGTAGTTAGGGTGCAGCGTGGCAATCTCAGCAGTGATCTTCGACTGGGGCGGCACCCTGACCCCGTGGCACACCGTCGACCCTCGCGAGGCGTGGGCGGCGGCCGTCGACGACGCGGAACTCGCCGAGCGGCTCGCAGCAGCCGAGAACGAGATCTGGCAGCGCTCGAAGAACGAGCACCGTAGCGCCACCCTGGCCGACGTTTTCGCCGCGGCCGGCTCGGAGCTGTCCCACGCTGCGGCCGCCGGCTTCAGCACCTGGTGGGAGCCGCACACCCTGATCGACCCCGACGTGCCGCCGCTGCTCGAGGCGCTGCGCGAGCGCGGGCTGCGGATCGGCGTGCTGTCGAACACCATCTGGACGCGTGCCGAGCACGAGCGGATCTTCGCCCGCGACGGCGTGCTGCCCCTGATCGACGGCGCGGTGTACACCTCCGAGATCCCGTGGACCAAGCCCCACCCCGAGGCGTTCCGCGCCGCGCTCGACGCCGTCGGCGTGGCCGATCCGGCGCAGGCCGTGTTCGTCGGCGACCGGCCCTTCGACGACATCCACGGCGCCAAGTCGGTCGGCATGCGGGCCATCCTGGTGCCGCACAGCGACATCCCCGACGTCCAGCGCGGGCCGGTCGAGGGCGAACCCGATGCCGTGGTCACCCGGCTGGCCGATGTGCTGGCCGTGGTCGACGCCTGGCGCTGACGCACCCGCCCGCCCGACAACGTCAGCCGATCCCCGGGAACGGGACCGTGGGGGAGGCGTCGCCGGCCCGTCGCCGCCAGCGCGTGGCGCGCACGGCGCAGGCCGACAGTGACTGCTGGACCGCGGAGCGCTCCGAATTCTCGGTCCGTGCCTGGAGTGCGTAGAGGTAGCGCCACGCGGCGGCGCAGGTCTGCTCGAGTTCGACGGCCCGGGCGCGGGCCGTGGCCACGTCAGGCACCGGATACAGCTCGGGATAGTCCGCGCGCGGAGTCACCGGTTGCTCGCCCGACGCGAGGACGATCGCCGCGGTTGCGTCACGCAGGGCCGTGTGGGCGGCGATGCAGGTCCGCACGAGCTGCCGGTCGGCGGCGTCGACACGCGGACCGATGAGCGCGTAGCCGTACAGCGCGCGCAGTTCCGCGGCGAGCACGGCCTGCCGCGCCGCGGTGGTGGACCCGGTGGTGGACGCGGTCACCGGGGCACCAGCAGCTCGACGTGCGTGC
>CAZZZE010000517.1:0-1993 GCA_964658365.1 uncultured Jatrophihabitantaceae bacterium | reverse complement strand
ATCAGCTGCGAGCTCGCGCAGGGCTTCGCCCGTTTCGGGACGGTCGTGACCCTTGTCGAGCAGGGCAAGCGACTGCTCGCTCGCGAGGAGCCCGAGGCCGCCGAGGTGCTCGAGCAGGTGTTCATCGACGAGGGCATCACGGTGCACTGCGGGCAGGCAGTCGAGCGGGTGGCCGCCGGCGGCGACGGGGTCGTGATCACCCTTGCCGACGGCAGCACCGTCACCGGCGAGAAGCTGCTGCTGGCCGCCGGCCGCACGCCGAACCTCGACCACGTCGGACTCGAGACCGTCGAGCTCGACCCGACGGCGCACCTCCTCGACGTCGACGACCACATGCAGGTCCGCAACGGCGACGGCGCTGCGGTCGACGGCCTGTTCGCGATCGGTGACGTCACCGGAAAGGGCCCGTTCACGCACGTCTCGGTCTGGCAGGCGCGGGTGCTGATCGCCCACCTACTGCAGCGCAGCGAGCCATTCGGCGGCTACGACGCCATGGCCTGGGCGACGTTCACCGACCCCGAGGTCGGGCGGGTGGGCATGAGCGAGCAGCAGGCGCGCGACGCCGGCCTGAACATCAAAGTCGGCGTGCAGCAGATCGCCTCGAACAGCCGGGGCTGGATCTACGGCGCGGGCAACGCCGGGATGATCAAGGTGGTGCAGGACGCCGACACCGGGCTGCTGGTCGGCGCGACGACGTGCGCCCCGCACGGCGGAGAGCTCATCGGCATGCTGACCCTGGCCGTCCACGCCAAGGTGCCGGTGGCGACGATGCTGACCATGCACTACGTCTTCCCGACGCTGCACCGGGGAGTGCTCGAGGCGCTGCAGGCGCTGGCTTAGGTCGCCGGCGGAGCGGTCGGGTCGGCCGTCGGCACCGCCTCGGGGGGGCCGGCGTCCGGGTCGACGCGCGAGATGTGCAGCTCGGTACCGCCGTCGGGCGCGGGGTGGCCGATGTCGAGTGAGTCGAGGCGGTCGCGGATCCGCCGGCGCAGCTCGCGGGCGGTGCGCCACTGCTCGAGCGGGCGCACCCGCGCCACCAATCGGATGACCGTCTCGTAGCGGGTCAGCGACTCGACGCCCTGCATCTCCGGCTCGCTGAGGAAGACGTGCTCCCAGTCCTCCTCGGCGCGCATGGCCAGCGCGATGTCGCGCATGGCCTCGGACGCCACCCCGACGTCGGCCCACGCGTCGATCGGGATGTCGAGGACGACCGTCGCGAAGCCCTGGCTCTTGTTGCCAACCCGCATGACCTCGCCGTTGCGGACGTACCAGACCGTCCCGTTGACGTCCCGCAACCGGGTGCTGCGTAACCCGACCGCCTCGACGGTGCCGCTGGCGAGCTGGAAGTCAATGACGTCCCCGACGCCGTACTGGTCCTCCATCATCATGAACATGCCGGACAGGAAGTCCTTGATGATGTTCTGCGCGCCGAACCCGATCGCCACGCCGACGACGGACGTGCCGGCGACGAACGGTGCGAGGTCGAAGCCGAGCGTGCTGACGATGAGCATGAAGCCGATGACGAACATGACGAACGAGACGGCCGACTTCAGCACCGACCCGATCGTGTTGGCGCGTTGCGCGCGGCGTTCGGACAGCAGACCCGAGGACTCGAACAGCGAGCTGGTGGCGATGCGTTCGCGGAACGGGCGCAGGATGCGCGGCACACCGCTGCCGGCCACCGGCCGGACCGCGCGGTTGATCACCCGGTGGATGAGCGCCCGGATGATCAGGGTGACGACGATGACCGCGACGATGCGGATCGGTACCTCGAAGAACGCGTGACTGTGCCGGTGCACGAACTTCGGCAGAGCGACGGGGCGGGAGGCGAGCTGGGCGGAATAAGGGCCGTTCATCGGAACCACCATGCCACGGCCCGGTCGGCGCCCGCTCAGCGTGACCCGCTGTGGCGTGTGGCACGCAGGGCCGTGCGCCGAAAAGATATGCACAGCGGCCCGACGTCCGGTTGACTGTCAGGCACAGCAGGAGGTGA
>CAZZZE010000516.1:0-1998 GCA_964658365.1 uncultured Jatrophihabitantaceae bacterium | reverse complement strand
ATCTGCTCGACAAGGCCTGCATCGAGGAGTGCCCGGTCGACTGCATCTACGAGGGTGGTCGGATGCTCTACATCCACCCCGACGAGTGCGTCGACTGCGGCGCGTGCGAGCCCGTCTGCCCCGTCGAGGCCATCTTCTACGAGGACGACCTGCCCGAGAAGTGGCGCGACTACACCAAGGCCAACGTCGACTTCTTCGACGACCTCGGCTCGCCGGGCGGCGCGTCGAAGACCGGCAGGACCGAGCACGACCCGCAGTGGATCAAGGATCTGCCGCCCGTCGAGCACGCCGAGTAGCGCGAGCGCTACTTCGAGCGCTGGTACATGGTCGCGAGCACTGCAGCTGCTGACGCCTTCGACGCCTGCCAGCCGTTCGAACGCGTCCATGTGTGCGCGGCGTAGTCGACTTGTTCGATGCCGAGCCGGTCGGCGTTGGCCACGAACCAGGCCGCGGTCTGCCAGTGGGCGCCCGGAACCCGCACGACCTGCCCGCTCGCGACCGGCGTGGTGATGCCGAGCTCCTTTGCAGCCCGCTGCGCGACCGTCGTGGCCGGCGCGACCTGTGTCGGCTTGTCGAAACTGCACGAGATCGCGGCCGGCTTCCTGCCCTGCAGCGCGGTGGCCAGCGCGGTTGCCTCGGGCTGGTGCTGGGCGTAAGCGCTGCCGTCGGCCGAGATCTGCACGGCCTGGATCGCGTCGGCCGGCGCCATCGCCTGCCAGTTCGAGACCTTGACGAGCGCCTCGAGGAATTCGCGGGTGGCCTCGCCGACGTCGGTGAGCGTGGCGGCCTTGCCGCCGCCCCACCCCTGCGACGGGCGCTGCTGCAGCACGCCGACCGAGTCGCGGTCCCCGTTGCCGGGCGCGAGATTGGTCAGCTTGCTCTCCTGCAGCCCGGCCATGAGCACCAGCACCGATGCGCGGAAGGGCAGGGTGATGCGGAACTTCGTCACCGACCCGATCATCGTCGCCGCGACGCTGGCCTGGTCGGGATCGAGGTCGTAACCCTGGACTGTGCAGACGTCGGCGGTCAGGTGTGACTTGGCCTTGTCCCAGAGGTGGGGCAGCCACACCGCGGCGAGCGCGACGACCACCACCGCGACGAACACGGTGACGCTGAGGCGGGCACGTCTGGTGGCCATCCGTCAGTTGGCGTGCAGCGCCGCGTTGAGCGCGAAGCCGGCCCCGGCACGCGGGCGGGCCTCGAGCGCACCGGACACCGTGTTGGTCCAGAACTGCAGGCCCGATTCGCCGGACAGCTCGAGGGCCTTGACCACCCGGCCGTCGGGCAGCGTGACCTTCGACCCGGCGGTGACGTAGGTGCCCGCGGCGACCACACAGTCGTCGCCGAGCGAGATTCCGATGCCGGCGTTGGCGCCGATGAGGCAGCGTTCGCCCACCGACACCACCTGCGTGCCGCCGCCGGACAGCGTGCCCATGATCGACGCTCCGCCGCCGATGTCGGAGCCGTCACCGACCACGACACCGGCCGAGATCCGCCCCTCGACCATCGACGCGCCGAGCGTGCCGGCGTTGTAGTTGCAGAAGCCCTCGTGCATGACGGTCGTGCCCTCGGCCAGGTGCGCGCCCAGTCGCACCCGGTCGGCGTCGGCGATGCGCACGCCGGTGGGCAGCACGTAGTCGGTCATCCGCGGGAACTTGTCGACGCCCATGACCTGGACCGGGCCCTTGCGCCGCAGGGCGAGCCGGGTCCGCTCGAATTCCTCCGGCGGGCACGGGCCCAGGGTCGTCCAGACGTTGTTGGGCAGGACGCCGAAGATGCCGTCGAGGTTCAGCTCGCGCGGCCGCACGAGACGGTGCGAGAGCAGGTGCAGGCGCAGGTAGGCGTCCGGGGTGTCGGTGGGCGGGGCGTCGAGGTCGATCTCGCGGACCGTGACGTCGAGGCGCACGCCCCGGTCGGACGCCGCTTCCTGGGTGCCGGACAGGGCCGTCAGGTCGTGCGGTGCGGCGGCGTCGGACGGCTGGGCGCCCAGCGCCGGCT
>CAZZZE010000515.1:0-2014 GCA_964658365.1 uncultured Jatrophihabitantaceae bacterium | reverse complement strand
GGAGCCGCCGATGGTGCGGATGTTGGCGTTCATGCCGCTGGCCACGCCGGTCTGCGACGCGGGCACCGAGTCGACGATGATGTTCGACATCGCCGCGAACGCGAAGCCGAGCCCGATGCCGAGGACGCTGGAGGCCAGGTAGATCTCCCACTTCTCGTCGTGGGCGTAGGCGAAGAGCGCGAACGGGATGACGGTCAGCGCCGACCCGGCGATCAGCGCGAACTTCGACCCCCACCGGGCGGCCACCGGAGCGGCGAGCAAGCCGGCGACGAACATCGTCACGGTCATCGGCAGCAGGAACACGCCCGACGCGGTGATCGAGGCGCCGAAGCCGTACCCGGCGCTGGTCGGGGTCTGCAGGAACTCGGGCAGGAACGCGAAGATCGCGTACAGCCCCACGCCGAACAGCAGCGCCACCAGGTTCGTCGTCCACACCGCGGGGATGCGCATCATCGACATGTCGACGAGCGGTTGGGCGGCCCGCAGCTCGCTGATCACCCAGGCGACGGCGAATACCACCGCGACGGCGAGCAGGCCCAGCGTCCGCCCGGATGCCCAGCCCCACGCGTTGCCCTGGCTGACGGCGACGAGCAGCGCGACAAGCCAGGCGGTGAGCGTGAGGGCGGGCAGCGGGCTGATCCGGCCGCTCGTTCGCTCCTGCGATTCCGGCACGACAAAGTAGGCCACCACGGCACTGGCCACGATGAACACGAGCGGGATCCAGAACAGGAAGTGGTAGTCGAGGACGTCGACGATCGGGCCGGCCAGGACGATGCCGAGCCCGCCGCCCACCGCGAGCAGCGCGGCGCAGGCCGCGACCGCACCGGCCACCTTCTCGCGCGGGAACTCGTCGCGGATGATGCTGAACGACAGGGGCAGCAGCGCGCCACCGGCGCCCTGGATCACCCGGGCCGCGATCATGACGCCGATCGACGTCGCGACGGCCGCGAGCAAGGTGCCGATGGCCAGCATGACCAGCACGCCGACGAGCACCCGCTTCTTGCCGATCATGTCGCCAAGCCGTCCGAGGATCGGGGTGGCGACCGACGCCGCGAGCAGGTAGGCGGTCAGCACCCAGGTGACGGTGGACTGCGTGGTGTGCAGGCTGGCCTGGATCGTCGGCAGCACCGGGTTCACCAGCGACTGCAGCATCGAGTAGGTGGTGATGGCGGCGAGCAGCACCGCGAACGTCACCCGGTAGTGCGTGCGTGCGACGTCGTCGGCACCCATCTGCTGGACCGGGCGGGGGGCCTGATCGACAATCATCGCTGTCTCCTCGGTGGAACCTGTGTCGGCAGCGCCAACATGCGGAGTCACGGTTCCGTTCCGTGCCCGCCCCGGTAGTGGCACGGGTCACTGCCGCGGGCGGCACCTAGAGTCGGCAGGCGTGCGCAGCGTCCGTGGTGCCCGCCGGCCGTTGGTGGCGCTGATCGTCCTGGTGGTGGCACTCGCGGTCGGTTACTCGGTACGCGCAGCGCGGTCCGACGGCCCGGGTGCACCGCAGCGTCCCACGACGTCCGTCGCGCTCTCGTCGCTGCCGCCCCAGGCGGTCGCGACCGTGCGGCTGATCGACAGCCACGGCCCGTACCCGTTCCCGGCCGACGACGGCGTGGTGTTCCACAACTACGAGCACGTGCTGCCTCGCGAGCCCGACGGCTACTACCACGAGTACACCGTGCCCACTCCTGGCTCGGACGACCGCGGCGCCCGCCGGCTCGTCACCGGGCGCAACGGTGCGTACTTCTACACCGACGACCACTACGAGACGTTCGAACGGGTGGACGTCAACCGATGAGGGACGCGATCTCGGACATCTACCGGCAGGTGCAGGCGCCGGCCTGGGCCGCGCCGAACCTCGACGGCCTGGCCGACGTGCTGCGCGACCTGTCCTGGCTGCCGCCCGGTCCGGTCGCCGTGCTCCTGCCCGAGCTCGCGGGCAAGGATCTCGCCCGGCTGCGGGCCGTGCTGCGCGACGTCGAGGCGCGGACGGCCGCCGGCCCGCGCCCGGTGCGCG
>CAZZZE010000514.1:0-2031 GCA_964658365.1 uncultured Jatrophihabitantaceae bacterium | reverse complement strand
GGCATCGCCGACCGCGCCGAGTTCTACGACGCCACCGGCGCGGTGCTCGACATGCTCGTCACCCACCTGTTCCAGGTCGCGGCCGAGATCGCCATGGAGCCGCCGAAGACCCTGGGATCCGAGCACCTGCAGGCCGCCCGCGAGAAGGTCATCAGCTGCTTCCGCCCGCTCGACCCGAAGGAGGTCGTGCTCGGCCAGTTCGACGGCTACACCGACACCGACGGCATCGACGCGAAGTCCAGCACCGACACCTACGTCGCGGCCCGGCTCTGGGTCGACAACGACCGCTGGCGGGACGTGCCGTTCCTGCTGCGCACCGGCAAGCGGCTGCACGCCAGCCACCAGCGGGTCAGCCTGATCCTGCGCGACCCCGACGATGGCCCGCTCGAGGACTTCCCGAAGGACGGCAACGTGCTGTCCTTCGACCTGTCCGGCAACGGCGCCATCGCCCTGCGGATGGTCACCAAGAAGCCGGGTCCGGCCCTCGAACTCGAACCGGCCGAGATCGGGCTCAAGCTCGAGACGCTGGACGGCGCCGACCCGCTGCCGCCCTACGTCCGGCTCATCCACGACGTGCTCGTCGGTGACCGCGGCCTGTTCACCCGGCCGGACGGGCTCGCCTCGGTCTGGGCGGCGGCCGGCCCGCTGCTCGACAACCCGCCCAGGCCCGAGCCGTACCCGGTGAACTCGTGGGGGCCCGAGGCGGCCCGCGCGCTGGCCGCGCCCGACGGCTGGCTGCTCGGTGAGTAGCCGGCGGTTCTGAGACACTGCACGGGTGCTTCGTTGGATCACGGCCGGTGAGTCGCACGGCCCCGCGCTGGTCGCCGTCCTCGACGGCCTGCCCGCGGGCGTCGAGGTGGCTACGGCCGACCTGACCCGCGAGCTCGCCCGCCGACGGCTCGGCTACGGCCGCGGCGCCCGGATGAAGTTCGAGCAGGACGAGGTCGAGCTCACCGGCGGTGTCCGGCACGGCAGCACGATGGGCGGCCCGGTGGCCGTGCGCGTCGGCAACACCGAATGGCCCAAGTGGGAGCAGGTGATGTCGGCCGACCCGGTCGACGCCGACGTGCTCGCCGCGCTGGCCCGCAACGCCCCGCTGACCCGCCCGCGCCCCGGCCACGCCGACCTCGCCGGCATGCAGAAGTACGACGTCGACGACGCCCGGCCGATCCTCGAGCGGGCCAGCGCCCGGGAGACCGCGGCGCGCGTCGCACTCGGCACCGTCGCCCGCGCGTTCCTGCACCAGGCGCTCGGCGTCGATGTCGTCTCGCACGTCGTCGGCATCGGGACGGTCACCGCGCCGGCCGGTGTCGTGCCCACGCCGGCCGACGCCGACGCCGTCGACGGCTCGGACGTCCGCTGCTTCGACGAGGCCACCAGCGCAGCGATGGTCGAGGAGATCGACCGCACGCGCAAGGACGGCGACACACTCGGCGGCGTGGTCGAGGTGCTGGCGTACGGCCTGCCGCCCGGCCTGGGCAGCTTCACCCACGGCGACCGTCGCCTCGACGCTCGGCTGGCCGCGGCGCTCATGGGCATCCAGGCCATCAAGGGCGTCGAGGTCGGCGACGGCTTCGAGCTGGCCCGCACCCGGGGCTCGCTCGCCCACGACGAGATCGTCAACGCCGACGGCGCGATCCGCCGCGTTTCGGGCCGCTCCGGCGGCACCGAGGGCGGCATGACCACCGGCGAGGTGCTGCGGGTCCGGGCGGCCATGAAGCCGATCTCGACGGTGCCCCGCGCACTGCGCACCGTCGACACCGGGACCGGCGAGGCCGCGGTGGCGATCAACCAGCGCTCCGACGTCTGCGCCGTGCCGGCCGCGGGCGTCGTGGCCGAGGCCATGGTGGCGCTGGTGCTGGCCGAGGTCGCGCTCGAGAAGTTCGGCGGTGACTCGGTGGCCGAGACGCGCCGCAACGCCGACGCCTACCTCAAGCGCCTCGTCGAGCGCGGCCTGGCCGCACCCCGGTGAGTGCCGTGAGCCCGCGGGTCGTGCTCGTCGGATTGCCAGGGGCGGGCAAGAGCACCAGC
>CAZZZE010000513.1:0-2039 GCA_964658365.1 uncultured Jatrophihabitantaceae bacterium | reverse complement strand
CGTCGGCTCGCGGTGGCCCGCACCTCGCTGCAGGACTACCGGTCGGTGCGTGACCGGTTCGGCGGCACGGTGAACGACGCGATCCTGACCGTGGTGGCCGGTGCGTTGCGCGGGTGGCTGCTGTCGAGAGCGGCGCCGATGCGCGCCGGCAGTGCGGTGCGCGCCCTGGTGCCGATGGGCACCACCGACGCAAGCGCCGGCCCCGACAGCGGTGCCGATGTCCCGCCCAGGACCCGGCCGGGCGGCGTGCGGCCGCTGCTCGTCGATCTGCCGGTGGGCGAGGCGGATCCGGTGCTGCGCCTGGCCCAGGTGCGCTACGCGATGGCCACGCACCGCAACTCCGGGCGGGCGGTCGGTGCCGACACGCTGGCCTCGCTGAGCGGGTTCGCGCCGCCGACGCTGCACGCGCTGGGCGCGCGGGCCACCGTCGGCCTGACCCGCCGGATGTTCGACCTCGTCATCACCAACGTGCCGGGCCCGCAGTACCCGCTCTACGCGGCCGGGGCGCGGATGACCGAGATCTTCCCGATCGTGCCGTTGAACCCGGGCCAGGCGTTCTCGATCGCGTTGAGCTCCTACGACGGTGGGGTCTGTTACGGCGTCAACGCCGACCGCGACGCCATGCCCGACGTCGGGCTGCTGGCCGACCTGCTCGAGGAGTCGTTGGCCGAGCTGGTCGGCGCCGGCGGGGCGAGCCGGGACCGGGGGCGGACCCCGGATCCGAGCGGCCGCGGCGCCCGACCGCCGCAGCGATCGTCATGAGGGTCTACCTCCCGGCCACCACCAGCCTGCTGGCCCGGCTGCTCGAACACGGCAGCATCGGGCCGGCGCCGCTGACCGGCTTCGCCGTCACCCCGGGGCTGCGCGAGTGGTACGTCGACGACGACGCCGAGGCGCTCGAGTACGCCGCCCTCACCGAGGCCGCCAGGGCGTCGCTGCGCCTGATCGACGCAGACCCGGACGCCGCGCGGCGGCGCGTCGTGGCCGCGGTCGAGGTCGCCGACTCGTTGGTGACGATCCGCGACGACCGCGACCGCGGCGTGGTGGAGCTCGCCGACATCGTGCCGATGTCGTCGGTGGCCTCGGTGCACGTCGACGACGCTGACGCCGAGCGCACGGTGGCCGGGGCGGCGGGCGCGATCATTGCTGCCGACCTGGGTGACGACGGCGCACAGGACCTCGTCGACGATGCCGAGGGCCACGAGCTGTCGTGGTACGCCAACCAGGAGATCGCGGACCTGCTCGGCTCGCTCTGAGGCGCGGCCTCGGGTCAGCATGCGGCGACCTGCAGCCGGACCGGCGCGGTCGGTGGCGCGGCGCCGACGGACCACGCCGGGTCGCCCACGAGCCGACCGCTGCCCGGCGGGTCACTGCCCCGGGCGCGCGGCAACCGCACCCCGAACAGCTCGCCGTCGACCGGGCCGGGGCGCAGCGCGATGCCGCTTCGACTGCGCCGCACTTCGGCGACGATCCCGCGGTAGGCGAGCGCCAGCTCGTCGGGGCGCCCGGTGGCGAGCACGGACACCGGGGCCCGGGTGTCGCGGATCCAGGCGAGCAGCGCGTCGCCGATGCCGGTGTCGAGGAAGGTGTCGGCGTCGTCGACGAGCAGCAGTGTGGCTGCCGTCGGCGGCCCGTCGCGCAGCGGCCCCTGCGCGGGTGGGTCGGCAGGATCGAGCACGTCGACGCCTAGCCGCGTAGCGAGCCCGGCGATGGGGGAGCGCGGTGCCGCGGCGACGACGACCGGGCAGGCGATCCGCACCGCCTCCGTCAGCACCAGCGCAAGGACGCTGCTGCGACCGGACCTCGGCGGGCCGCACACCAGCCAGCGCCTCGACCCTCCGAAGGGATCGAGGGTGACCGGCGCCGCGCCGTCGCCACCCAGCCCGATGCGTACCCGGCCCGCGGCAGGACCGACGTCGTCGACCGGGACGCAGCGGGGCAGTGCCCGCACCCGCAGCCGGCCGCCTGGGACGCTGATGCCTGCGGCCGCCTCGCCGACCGCCGCGCGGACCGCGGCCCGGACCTCTGCCCGGACCTCT